>JABDNZ010000405.1 GCA_013043565.1 Gemmatimonadota bacterium
GCGTAACGAGGTCCTTCACCTCTTTCAGCATCCGCTCGGTCCCGACGTCCAGCAGTTTCTTGGCGGTGTCGGTGCCGGTTTCCCCTCGGCTCCCCGAGGTCTTTCCCGGACGGGGAGACGACGCCGACTCGGAGATGTCACCCATGAACGTGTCGGCCCGGAGGTCGGCCACCTCGGTGATCTCACCCTCCTGATACCGGAACACCCGGGCTCGCCGGCCGTCGACCAGCGCCGTGATCATGGGCCGAAGCTGTTTGAGACCGCGGATATACGGAGAAACCCTGGCACCCATTTCCCATCGGGCCAGCGTGGGCACCTGCACCGGTAGGCTCTCCGCGTGGAGCAACTCCCCTGGTGTGGCGAAAGCCACGTACCCTTTCCCGGGCAGGAAGGACTCGTATGCATCCAACTCCTTCAGCACCCAGGTCTGCGCCGCGTAGAAAGCTTCTTTTTCTTTGGAATCTTTCAGCCTGATCCGGTGGGCTTCCCTCTCCAACTCCTGGTCCAACCTTCGCCTCCAAACCCGGCGGGACGCCGGGTCCTGGCCTACCCCATCTACATAAACTGTGAGCACTCTCTCCTTTTGAAGTCCACGATAAAGCTCCGCCAATTGATCCTTGGTCAGCATAGGCTGCGCTCCGATCTGGCGTTGTCTGGGACTACCCTGTTGGATTCCCCATTATAATGCGCACCTTCTTCAAGCGGGCATATTTTCTTTTGACCCCCCTTTTCCCTTTGGCTAGCTTTTTAGCTTCTCTCAGGGAGAGCAAATAATGAGGGTGATCATCGTGGGCGCCGGGGAGGTGGGTTTCCATCTAGCCGAGCGCCTTTCTCAAGAAAATCAGGACGTCGTCGTCATCGAAATGGACCCGGACCGTGCCGAGCGTGCCACGGAGCTTCTGGATGTCATGACGGTGGTGGGGAACGGCGCATCGATCCCGATTCTGGAGAAGGCCGGGATCCGCGGCGCCGGGATCCTGTTGGCCGTGACGAGCAAGGACGAGGTCAACCTCATCTCCTGCCTCGCCGCGAATCGGATGAGGGTGGACTACACCATCGCCCGGATCAGCAACCCCGACTACTACGCCCGAGGGAGCGTCCTGTCCCGGGAGCGCTTGGGCATCGATCTGATGATCAACCCCGAGCGGGAGGCCGCCAGGGAGACCTTCCAGCTTCTTCAGAGCGCGGCTGCCACCGACGTGGCCAACTTCGCCCACGGTCAGGTTCAGCTCGTGGGTCTGGTCGTGAAAGAGGGAGCCGATGTGGCCGGGAAGTCCGTGGCCCGCTTGGCCGCCGAGCTGAAGGACTTCCACTTCGTCCTGGCCGCCATCGTTCGGGACGGGGAGACGACGATCCCCGATGGGTCCTCCAGGGTTGAAGCCGGTGACCACATTTACGTTCTGGCCCCCACCAGCGAGGTCTCGTCCATTCCGCCTCTGGCCGGGTATGAACCCTTCGATCTGAAGCGCGTCATGATCGCCGGCGGGAGCGCGGAAGGGCTTTTCCTGGCCGAGCTCCTGGAGCAAAACGGGGTCGAGTGCACCATCCTCGATAAAGATCGGAAGAGGTGCATCGAGCTGGCGGAGGCCCTTCCGAAATCCCTGGTCCTCCACGGTGACGCCACCGACACGGAGCTCCTGGAGATGGAAGGGGTGAGCGGGCTGGACGGGTACGTGGCCGCCACCAGCCACGACGAAACGAACATGTTGTCGGCGTTGGTGGCCAAGTCGGTCGGTGCAAGGAAGGTCGTGAGCCTCATCGAGAAGTTCGAGTACCTGCCTCTCGTACCCAGGGTCGGGCTGGACGCCGCCGTCTCGCCGAGGATGTCGGCGGTCAACGCCATCCTCCGCTACGTGCGGAAGGGACGGGTGATGACGGTGGCTACGCTCAAAGGCATCGATGCGGAGGCAATCGAGTTCAAGGTGTCGAAGAATGCAGAGATCGCCCACAAGACTCTGGCGGAGCTTCCCTTCCCGCCCGGGGGGATCATCGGGACCATCACCCGAGGCGACGAGATTTTGATTCCACGGGGCGAGGACATCGTCCTCCCGGGCGATGAGGTGATCGTGTTCGCTCTCCCCGAGGCCCTTCCCGAGATCGAGAAGTTCTTCGCCTGATGTCCCTTCGACGCGTCTTGAACGTGGTGGGCCTGCTTCAGGTCTTCGTTGGGCTGTCCATGCTGCTGGCCGGAGGGGTGTCGCTGTTCTACATGGACGGGGACTCCCTGGGGATCTTCCTGGCGGCCGTGGTCACCATCGTGTTCGGTGTGGCGGCTTTCAAACTCACGAAGTTCAAAGGGGAGATCCGGTCCAGGGAAGGTTTCGCCATGGTGACCTTCGCCTGGACGGGTGCGGCCCTTTTTGGCGCCCTTCCCTACCTCTTCACGGGCACGGTCCAAGAGGTCGTTCCGGCGTTCTTCGAGTCCATGTCGGGCTTCACCACCACCGGGGCGACCATCTTCACGGAGATCGAGGGCCTTCCCCACGGGGTCCTCTTTTGGCGGTCCTTCACCCACTGGTTGGGCGGCATGGGGATCATCGTTCTCGCCATCGCCATCCTGCCCTACCTGGGGGTCGGGGGCATGCAGCTCTTCAAGGCCGAGGTCCCGGGCCCCACACCCGAGCGCTTGAGGCCCCGAATCACCCAAACGGCCAAACTGCTGTGGTACGTCTATTTGGGGATGACGGTGCTTCAGACGGTGCTGTTGATGTTCGGGGGCATGGATCTCTTCGACGCCTCCACCCATACC
>JABDNZ010000178.1 GCA_013043565.1 Gemmatimonadota bacterium
GCGTATGGCTGGGTCGTACCTCCCTGGGCTCCTTTCAACGAAGCCTTTCGGCGGGTCAGATGGTGGCCATCAGCACCCGATCCTCTCTGGCGACCCTCCCGGCCCTCATCGAAGGCGGCGAGAAACACCTCGGCCTTTCCAAGTACGTGACCGGGCTGGCCCTTCCCCTGGCGGCCTCCGTTTTCAAGCTCACCGGTATGGTGTCGGGCGTGTTTCTGGGCGTCTTCATCGCCCACGTGTTCGGCATCCACCTCACGCTGGGCCAGATGGCCTACTTCCTTCTGTTCAAGATGCTCCTCAGCGTGACCATCGTGGGCGTGCCTCGGGGGGGAGGAGGGTTTAATACCCTGCCTGCGTACACGGCGGTAGGCCTCCCGGTGGAGGGGATTGTCATCGCCGTCGTGGCAAGGACCATCCCGGACATCTTCATGACCCTGCTGAACACCACCTCCTACATGACCGTGGGCGTCCTGCTCTCCCGGGGGGACCGGGCCTGAGCAGAGGCCGGGTCCGCTCGACTGCGTGAGACCGCGCCCTCTCGACTCGGTGAGGCCGAGCCGGGTGGCCTCAACTCACCGATACCGATTCAGCACTCGGTCCCATCGATCCATTTCTTCGCCCCCCCCTTTAGCCCAGGCTACGTCATGGCCGACTCTCATCATTGCCCACGCTCCCACGGAGACGTATCTTTAATGTATATACACCTAAGGAGGAATATGCGTCTCCGAGTGCGAAAGTGGGGGAACTCCCTGGCCTTGAGGATCCCGGCAGCCTTTGCCCGCCAGACCGGCGTCGCTTCGGGGTCCGAGGTGGAACTTACGCTGGATGGAAATCAGCTCATCATCACCCCGGTTCCGGCCGCTTCCTACTCCCTTGCCGATCTCCTGGGGAGCGTCACCGACGAGAATCTCCATGGCGAGGTGGACACGGGCCAGCCCAGCGGGAGGGAGTCGTGGTGAAGGCCGATTACATACCCCGCCGTGGGGACCTGGTCTGGCTCCGTTTTGATCCCCAGACGGGCCACGAACAGGCCGGCCGGCGCCCGGCTCTGGTCTTGTCCCCTGGGAGCTACAACCAGCGGGTGGGGTTGGCCATACTCTGCCCCGTGACGAGGCATGCCAAAGGGTATCCCTTCGAGGTGGACCTTCCTCCCGGGGGTGAGGTGTCGGGTGTCGTCCTCTCCGACCAGGTGAAGAGCCTGGACTGGGGTGCCCGCGGGGCCGATCTCATCGAATCCCTGCCCCCCGAAGTCACGAACGAGGTCCTCGAAAAGCTGAATACGCTCTTGGGTTGAAGGGGGGCGGCGGGAGGCTAGGGAGGAGGACAAGTCTCTCCTGCGGCCACCTACCACCCTTTCCTTCCGCTACCTGTACCGATCCAGCAACTCCTGAAACGCCGGCTCGTCCCTGACGGGAGCCCAGCTGAGCCTCGATTCCAGGGAATGGACCGAAACCAGGCTCGGCGTCGAGAGGAGGATCTCCAGGTGCTCCACGGCCTTCTCGACATCCCCTAGCTCCACGTAGGCTTGGGCCCATCGGCGACGGACCGTGCCTGCCATTTCGTCGGTGACCGGCATGGCCATGGCCCGATCCATTAACTCCTGGGCTTTTTCCATCTGACCGGCCCGGGCATAGTTCCGGGCGATTTGCGCAAACGTGTCAGGGTTGTCGGTATTTGCCAGGGTTTCTTCCATTACGGCCACATTCTGTACCCAGTAGGCCTTTCCCTCTTCCCAGCGGCCTGCCGCCCGGTGCATCCAAGCCTTCTGGGAAAGGCATTCACACCGGAAGTAGGGGTCTTCCGCATCGGCCGAGAGCGCCTCGATCGCTTCATCGAACTCGCCACCGACCAGGAGGGCCGGAAAGTTGTTAACCCAGGTGGCCACTTCCAGTGGTGGAACCGTCTCGCCGCCGTACGCCCGCTTCAAGGCCGCCTTGGCCCCCTCGATTCCTCCGCCCGAGGCGAACTCGAAGCTGAGCCGCTCGAAGAGGATCCCGGCGCCCTGAAGGCCCGAGGCTTCTTCGGCCTGTTCCAGGAAGGACTCAGCGGTTTCGAACTCTCTCAGGAATCGCGCCGCTTGGGCGGCCTGATATAAACGCCCCGGTGAGGGGTCGGTCAGGGCCGCATCGACCCGGGCGCGCAACACCTCCTCGGTGGGCTGAGCGGAAACACAAATCGGGGTGGCCACAACGAGGAGCGCGACGAAGAGGAAACGCCTCATCGGATACCTCCGGCGGTTGAGGAGTAGGTTGCCGATAGCTTACGAGATTTTCCTGGCGTTGCGCAAATGCTGCGCGTATCTTTTCGTCCAGCGCTGCCTGATGGCGAGAGAGGTTTGACACTTTTTTGACGCCCGCGGTGTATCCTCTTTCTCGATCCTGAACAGACTAGTGCTTGGAGAAACCAGATGGACCCGAACTCGTCCCTATGCCGGAACATCCCGAGGGTTGTTCCTACCCGGGAACATCAGGACGCCCTCCTGGGCATATGGGAATACAGGGGTGAGATGATCCGCTTTTTGACGGAGCCCGACACGGGGGTCCTCGTCGCATTCTCCAGCGAGGGGTAC
This sequence comes from Gemmatimonadota bacterium, assembly GCA_013043565.1. Classification (GTDB taxonomy): domain Bacteria; phylum Gemmatimonadota; class Gemmatimonadetes; order Longimicrobiales; family Gaopeijiaceae; genus JABDNZ01. The sequence goes on from JABDNZ010000178.1 coordinate 2,570, forward strand.
CGCATCAACCCCATCCGGGTCATCTCGGGTGGATCGAAGATGGACAACCCTCCCGAGAAGGATTGAAGGCCAGACCCTCCGTTCGCGACTGAAAGCCGAACTGGAAACAAAAGGCGACCCCCGAAGGGGCCGCCTTTTTTGTCTCCGCAGGAATCGGGGCTCAGCCAAGATGCTAAGGCACCCGGTGGCGCCCGGGCCCCAGCCCGGTCACCTCAGTTGTTCGGCCAGGACGCCCAGATGCTGCAGTGCCCGCCCCGATCGCTCCCTGAGAGGCCCCGCTGCACGCCGGTGTAGCCCGCGTTCATGAGGGACCGGGGCGCGAAATGGAACTTGCCGTTCTTCTCCGTCATAAAGAGTTGCCCGAAATGGTCCTGGCTCAGCCCATGGCCCATCTCGTGCACCGCGATGGTCTCCAGGTCGATATTCGGGAAATCGCCGTCCAGGGCCCAATCCCAGTCCGGGTCGTAGTAGATCTCCCGGAAGGCCGCGTCGATCTTCCCGTTGTTGTCGATGTCCGTGTACCCCCCCCGAGCGTCGACGAACGCGAAGGTGAAGGTCACACCCAGGATGTCTCCGAAGAAGTTCAGGTCAGTAAACCCGGCGTGCTGGACGTCGGCGAAGATGAAGGGGGATCCGGCCAAAACCCCGACATCCAGGCCGAAGGTGGGGTTCCGATAAAGGGGTAGGTTGGAGCAATTCTGGCTGTCCCAGGTGGCCATGGCCCTGGTGATGGCTGCATCGGTTTCGGCGGCGGTCAGGCCTCCTAGGAGCGGCACGGCATCCCCCGTCTCGTCTACGGCCCACGTGATGTCGTCCCCAGGGCCATCGGGCGATCCGCTCCATAGCCTCCTGGCGTCACCCGGGACAAAATGGAAGATGACCTGTTTGTTGCCCCGGTCCCGGAATAGGACGGACCGACCGGCCATGTCGGCGGTGATCCACTCCGCCTGGGTCACCCGGTACTCCTCGCCCCCGGCGGCCAAGGATTCGTTCACGCCCGCCATGATCGCCACCATCTCGGCGTCGATGGCGGCGGCGGTCTCTTTCAGCTGCGCCGTACCTCCCTTCTTGGGCAACAGAACCACCACGTCGGGCCCTGTATCGGGGCTCGCGTCCTCGGGGCCCAGGACAGGGGTGGGCCGGTCACAACCAGTCAGGATCAGGATCGCTGCGGCTCCAGCCGCCAGAAGAATCGGTCGCACCGTTGGGTTCCTTTCGGAAGACGTGGATCGGGCTCTGTCTGCCGGCGACCATAGGCGCAACAGGGGTGTGCCGCAAGGGATTTGTGGCTTTCAGGGGTCTCCGCAGCGGCCCCGGATCTCCACCCCATGGTTCATGAGGCTTTGAGGCCCCCGGGGGATGCTGACATATTTGATATAGAAAGGAGATTCCCAGCATGAAGACACTACGATGGATTCCTGGTTTGGCGGCGGCTTGCCTACTCCTCCTCGGAGCCTGCGACGACGCCACCGGGCCCGAAGAGATGGGCCAGATTCAGATCCTTCTGACCGATGCCCCTGCAGACTACATCGAGTCGGCCGAAGTGTGGATTTCCCGGGCGTACCTGAAGGGGGGTTCCGACGAAGGGGAGGAAACGGAGGAGGAAAGTGAAAACGGGGGCCCCATCAACCTCTTCGAGGCCGGAGAGGGAGACCCTCTCTACTTCGACCTCCTGACTCTCCAGGATGGGATCACCGCGAACCTCACCAGTGCCGAGGGCGTGGAAGCCGGTGTCTACAGGCAGTTGAGGCTCGTCGTCGACGACGCCGTGGTGACCCTGAAGCCCGGATACGAGTTCAAGAACGGCGGGGTGTCCGAGGCCCTCAAGGTGCCGAGCGGGATGACCTCCGGCATCAAAGTCCACTTGAACGGTCCGATCGAGATCACGGAAGGGACCCTGACGATCGTCACGGTGGACTTCGACGTGAACGACAACTTCAAGCTCCAGGGCAACCCCGACACTCCGGCGGGAATCAACGGAGTCCTCTTTACGCCGACGCTGAAGGAGAAGGGCAGGACGGAGGAGGAGGTGAGCGGGTAGCGGGCTTCGGGTTCCTTGCGAATCAGAATGGTGTATGGCTGAAATCACCGTCTGTCTGCTCAACTGGAAGCGCCCGGAGAACCTCCCGCTGGTTCTCGAGGGCATCGCTTCGCAGAGCGTCGAGACAAGGGTCTTCCTTTGGGACAACGGCCAGAAACCCATAGAGGACCCCCGAATCGACTGGCGCATTCGCTCGTCTGCGAACATGGCCTGCTGGCCGCGCTGGTTCATGGCCGTCCACGCGGACACCCCGTGGGTTTGCAGCCTCGACGACGACCTCCGCTTCGGCGATCCTCACGTGCTCAGGGACGGAATCCTGGCAGCCGAGGGCCTCGAGGCGGACCAGCTCGTGGGCCCTTTCGGCCGCAACCTCTCGCCCGGGCTCTCCTACTCCGAAGGATCGAACGTGTGGGGCCCCGAGGACGGAGAGGAAGAGGACTGGAATGTCGACATCATCAAGGGGCGGCACATCGTGGCGAGGACGGAGACCCTGAAGGATCGTCTGCCCCTCTTCTGTTCCACACCCACGGAGGACGACATCGCCGTGTGCGGGTTGGTGGCCGAGGGGCGCCGTCACCACCATGTCCGCCCCCACACCTACCTCCACCGCCTCCAGCGGTTTCAGGAACTTCCGGCGCCTCACGCCATATGGGAGCGGCCCGGCCACCTGAGCCGGAGGGATGAGGTGGCCAGGAGGTACTTCCAAGCCTCGGACTGATGCTCCGGACGGATCTCAGCCGTCCTCTTTCCGGGGGCCGAAGTACGATGAGACGTACTCTTGAAGGTCCGGACGCTCGGAGGCCCACCTCCAAACACCCCGGCCGTCTTTGGCGATGTCCTTTTCCGGGTCGAACCCGTATGGAGCCAGGCCGGGGTAGCGTTCCCGATACCCGCGGTGGGAGAGGTCGCCGTGCCACAGGTGGTAG
>JABDNZ010000409.1 GCA_013043565.1 Gemmatimonadota bacterium
ATCCGGCTTTATCCACACCACATCAGAACCATCCTTCGAAGCCGAGGTGGGGGATTCGAGCATTCCCAGGTCTACACGGGGGCCGTGACCCTCCTGGACATCTCTCCCAGCCTGCCGCTGGATGCATACCTGGCGTACATGTTCGGCGGTTTCCTGCGTCGGATGGGGTGCCGAACACGCCCGTATGAGAGGCATGAGGGTGAGACGGATCGGGTCCTGGAAGAGAGCATGCGGACGCTGGAGGCCGCGTTCGAAGGAGACCGATCGAAGGAAGAGGCCTTGGCGAAGGTGGTGTCCCGCTTCGAAACCATCGAGATCCTGGACTCCGGGAAGCGTCCGGAGGTGGCCATTTTCGGGGACCTCTACTCCAGGGACAACCACGTGCTGAATCAGGATCTGGTACGGTTCATCGAGGCCCACGGCGGGGAGGTGATCACCACGCCGTACACGTCGTACGTGAAAATGGTGGTCCGACCTTATTACTGGAAATGGTTCCTGGAGGGGCAGTACCTCAACGTCCTATCCACCAAGGCCATGATGACGGCCTTCACTCGCCTGGAGAAGAAATACTTCCGCCATTTCGAGCGGATCTTGGGGGAGGCCGAACCGACCTATGATGTGGCCCCTCAATCCATCTTGGCGGAGTACAACGTCCGCGTGGAGCATACCGGAGAGGCCATGGACAACCTCCTGAAGGTGTTCTACATCGCCAAACATCATCCCGATGTGGCCCTTTTTGTTCAGGCCAGCCCTGCCTTTTGCTGCCCCTCGCTGGTCACCGAGGCCATGGCTCGGGAGATCGAGCAGAAGTCCGGTGTGCCCGTGGTATCCGTCACCTACGACGGAACGGGAGGGGCGAAGAACGAGGTGATCCTGCCGTACCTCGAGTACCCCAGGGCCAGAGGAGGAGCCGCCAGGCACGTCCAGTCGATTTGATATCCTCAGAGCAGCCCTTCCCGCCTCCAATCATCCACGGGTAGCTCCAATTCCCGTATCAGGCCCGTGGAAAGGTCGAGCATCCAGCCATGAACGGTAGGGGGAGTTCCCGCCTCCCGGGCTTTCAGATAAGCCGGCGAAAGAAGAACGTTCCGAAGCTGGGCGACCACGTTGATCTCCGAGAGTCGGTTGGCCCGCGCCATAAGTTCGGGGAGGGGATCGATCTCGTCCCGATGTTGGGCCGCCAACTCCCTGAGCTCGGTGAGCCAGAACCCTACCGCTCCCTCCTCGAGTCCGGACAGCGCGGCTCCGACTCCGCCACACCCCGTGTGCCCCGCCACCACGACGTGCCGGACCTTCAGGTTCAGGAGGGCGAACTCGAGGACGGCTTGCACATTGGGGTCGTGGAGGGGTACCTGATTGGCAATGTTCCGATGGACAAAGAGGTCTCCCGGTTCGGACCCGATCATGCTGTTCATGCATTTTCGGCTGTCCGAGCAGCCAAAAAAGAGGAAGGGAGGCCGCTGACCCTGGGCCAAATCGGCGAAATAGTCCGGGTCTTCGGACAACTTGGCTTGGACCCAGGTCCGGTTTTTCTCGAGGAGATTCGGAAAGTCGGGCATCGAGTTTTTCGGTTGATGGTGACTCGTCATCGGATTCTCGGCGACCATAGACTACCGGCCGCCCGTTCCGGCTATTATTCATTGGCCTCACGAGATCGGCTACTGGAAAAGAAACAAATAAAGTGGAGGTTTGGCCATGCCCATTATCACCATATCTCGAGGAACCGAGAGTGGCGGTGAACGGCTGGCGAACAGTCTGAGGGAACGCCTCGGGCTCAACGTCATCAGCAGGGAAGTGGTAGTGGAAGCGGCCCGGACGTACGGGGTCCTGGAGGAAGACCTCTTGAGCAGCCTCCGGAGTCCCCCCGGATTCTGGGACAAACAGGCCAAGAAACGGCAGCAGTACATCCTTGCCGTCCAGGCCACACTGGCCGGCATGGTGAAAGATGACGACGTGGTCTACCATGGTCTCGCCGGCCAGCTCCTTCTGCGGAAGCTCCCGAACGTCTTGAAGGTTCGCCTGATTGCTCCCAAGGAGGATCGGGTACGGGCCGCCATGGCGCACCTGGACCTCACACGGCCCGAAGCGACCAAACACATCGAGAAAGCCGACGAGGACCGCGCCGCCTGGGTTCGGAAAATCTATGGTGCGGATGTCACCGACCCGTCCCTCTACGATCTCGTCCTGAATCTGGGTACCATGGGAATGGAAACCGCCACCGAGATGGTTGTGGACCTCGTGGGCCGCCAGGAGTACCGGTCTAGTCCAAGAACGCAACGACGCGTCAAGGACTTCGCACTGGCCATGAGGGTTCAGGCCGAGCTCTCCCTCAAGTCCGACTTCCCGGATGCGGCCTCCCATGTAAGGGTCAGCGAAGGGGTCGTGACCCTCGATCTGTCCGAAAGCTTGTCGGACCGACGAGAGGCCATAGGTCACTTCGTGAAACGGGTGGAGGGTGTTGAAGGTGTGGCTGAGGCAGGGCCGACCGTGAAATCCGAAAGAGAAGTGCCGGCGAACAGTTGGAAGACTGCCGCGGACCTCATGCTCCCTTTGAGCGGGTATCCCCACGTTCCCGAGGACCTTCCGATCCGTGAAGCGCTCCTGGCCCTCGGGGCCTCGTCGGTAGTGTCCTCGGAGGGGCATTTGGTGGTACCCCGGTATCTTCTTGTTCTGAACGAGAAGGAGCGCCTGGTCGGTGTGATCAACCGCCGCGCCCTCCTGAGGGGGTTGATCCCTCAATACGCCTCGTTGGAACGGGCGTCGCATGTGGCAGCGGCCATGCCGTATGCCGAGGCACTATCGGCATCCGCTCCCCTCTGGAGTAGCCTCTTCAGCCCCGCCGCCGTGGCTGCTGCCGAAAAGCCCGTGGGTTCGGTGATGGTCCCCACACGGGTTTCGGTGGCCCACGACGATCCGGTGGACACCGTGGTCAGCTCCATGCTGGAGCACGACGTGGACCTGATTCCGGTCACAAAGGGGGCTCGGCCGGTGGGTGTGGTCATGATGACCGACGTCTTCGACAACGTGTCCGAATATGTCCTGGAGAGGGGGAAGAAATAAGCGGAGGGATCCCCCCCCGCATCGACGCCCGAAAACCCTTGCCCGCCAACGGGGGCGGGAGCGACCTTATCTGGCCATGGAATCGTCG
>JABDNZ010000410.1 GCA_013043565.1 Gemmatimonadota bacterium
CAGCGAGTGTGCGGAAGGCCCGCTGTTATGTGTGTGGCCTCAGTTGAAGGAACTCTCTCTGACCGGCTCATTCAAGCACTATCGAGGCCACCTCGTTGGCGATGCGTGCGCTGATGGCCGGGGGCGAAAAGGCCGTGTAAGTCACATTCGACAATGCCACCACGCAGATTTCTTTCTCCGGAGCAACGAGCACGAACGCGTTATACCCAGGCACCCAACCGCCGTGACTCAAGGTCCTGGTTCCATTGATCTCCCGGACGAATAGGCCGGATGCGTAGGCGGTGATGGTTCCGGTGCTGTCAGTTCTGACCTCAGGAGTTGTGAGGCCTTCAAGAGCCGCTTGTGATAGGAGTTCTCCGGTCGAGAGCGCGTGGCCCCATCGGATCATGTCCCCCACCGTCGAATACGTGCTGCCCCCGGACGCCTCATGGAACTCTGGTGCCGGTCGTTTCTCACTCTCTTCGATGAAATACCCCTGGGCCATGTTCGGGATGATACGGTCCCGTCGGTCGAATCCGGTTTCGAGAAGGCCCAGAGGTTCGAAGACCGTTTCTTGCAAAAACGCCTCGTAGGGCGCGCCCGAGACTCTCTCGATTATTAAACCTGCCAGCTCATACCCGGCGTTGCTGTAGCGGAACTCCTGTCCCGGCTGGAACAGAAGGGGCTCCTCCCAATACCAGAACGCTTCCTCACCGAGTGTCGATGGGGATGAGACTCTTTCTTTCCAGTTGGGGAGGTCAGTGAGGTCTGGAAGGCCGGATGTGTGGGTGAGCATTTGGTGTATGGTGATCCCCGCCCACGTTGGAGGGAGATCCGGAAGGTATTCCAGGACCCGATCCTCCACGTCCAGGCGCCCCTGGTCCTGCAAGATCAGGAGCCCGGTAGCAGTCATCTGTTTCGTGACAGATCCGATTCGGAACCGGGTCCGGAGTGTGTTCGGTACCTGGTGTTCGAGGTTCGCCATTCCATAGGACGCGGAGAACAGCACGCTTCCGGAAAGTGCGACGGAGATAGAACCCTGAAATCCGCTCTCAGGCACGGCCTCGGACAGATAGGCATCAATTCGGGAGGCTAGCTCTCCATCAGGCTTCGGCCTGGTGCACCCTGTGGGGCCAAGAGCGATCACCAGGAGCGGTACGGTACGGAGGATCTTGATGGTCATTTTCCTTCCTCCTGGTCCGGCTTCACCATGAGAATTGCTTCTCCACCTCTGGCCACCGCATAACGCTCTGAGGTTGCCGGCGCGGCCTCCGTGCCGCGCTCTCTGGAGCGAACGTAGTGAGCACAGGCGGCAACCTTGTTGTTATGGGGTGTCTGCCACCCCCCAAGTCATTTTAGGTCACTCTTCTTGAACCGAGCTAGCAACCCTGTCATCCCCGCCTGTGGCTCCGCCAAGGAAAGGAACAGGGTGTCAACAAGGAGCCTCTCTCCAGCTCCCACAAAACGTGCGACGTGGAGAACGCTGTCCTCTGCAAAAACCGGAAGAGGGACCCCGGTCACGATGGGTCTCGGGTCATCAAGAAGCTTCACCACTACCCACACCGAAGCCGTATCGCCTGGGAGGTGATCAAGTGGAACCCAAAGCGGGAGATCCAACCTTACTTCGTTCCCATCAGGATCCCGGAAATGCGTTTCGTCGTTCAGCCTGGGGTTTGCAGCAATGGTCCTGATCGACCAACGGTAGAGTGAAGGCCAGGGCTCAGGAATCACGTCCAATGAGACCCCCAGGCGAGCACAAGCGTAAAATGCAGGATCCCCAGCGGGCCGGCAGACATTGTCGGAGTCGGCATCAGGTCCAGTTGAGGAGCCGCACCCCGACAAGACGAACGCCGAGAGGACCAAACCCGCGACTCCAACAGCCGAGATGCGGTTTCTTTTCATTTCATCGATCCTCCCCACCAGCGAGGTCCTCAACCATGTAGGCCTAGTCCCTACTCTCAGGAGGTTTCGTTTTAAGCACATTCCAACCTGCCGTCCCCGCAGATGCCCCATAACGCCTCGCGGGCTGCCGACATTCGCCGGAGGGCGCGCCGTTTGCTTCCTGCAAAAAGCGTGACCGCAGGTGAAGGACCCGAAGGCCCACGAGCGAAGCGAGTGTGCGGCATGACCGCTGTTAGGCGCAGCTGGCTTCTTCTGGGTGCATCGTGTTCGACCCGCTAGAAGACCAGGAGGAGTTTGGACTGCTCTAACTCCCACCCCGGCTCCTCCCTTCGAAGGATGACTAGATGGCTGGTGCCGCAGCGGGGGCCGCAACCGTAGTTCACACGCACCGCAACCCTGAGACTATCCGGGGAGTAACCCACGGACGAGAAACGAAGTATGCCCTCGTATCCAGGGTAGGAAACCCGAAAGGCGCGCCAGTATTCTAATGCCCCACCACCTCCCAACCCTTCCAGAGCTTCCGGATGAACCGCCTGGAAAGTGCCGTCAGGAAACTCCTGAGTGGGAATCTCTCGGCTTTGCGAGTTTTCCTGTTCAAAGGAAGCGCGGATTCCCGGGGGGAGATGGTCCAAGAGCGGTGCATCGTCGGGGACATTTATGGTACGAGTCACGAGAATCCAAGGCCCTCCGGACGCTGCCCAATCAAGAGCCGAGAAAGCGACCCTATAGACATCGGTGGTCTGCTGTGGAAGTTGGGCATTATCTACCGAAGCGCACCCTGAAGTGAGAGGCGCTCCGGCGGCTGCCAACAACATCCAAAGAAGAATGACTCGGTAAACCCAGGGGAACTTCGGGCCCGGCAAGCCTGGAAGTGTCAGCATTAACTCCTTCCTCCGTTTCCTGCTGCGCCTAACGCTCTGGGGCTTCCGAACCGGCCCCGGCGTTGCTGTTCATTCGATCAGACTACTTCCGACCGGAGTGTTCCTTCGGGACCAATCCGCCTGCTGAGGGCCGGTTGGGACGGAGCGCCGAAGGCGCGGAGCCGGAAGCCCTTTTGTTATATGTAGTCAGCCCTGTCCGGCCGAATTAGCCGCACCGTGGAGGGTTCATCGCTCTACAACACGAAACGCGACGAGGTAAGGAACATCGAGATCATCATGTCTTGCTCCGACCGCAACGCTGCCCTGCATGTCCAGCAAACGTACGCCGCTCGGCACCTCTAGCCGGGCGAAACCTTCCGTTCCGACTTGCCAACGCAGCCACACCTCGGCCGGGCCTATCTCCGGTAGGTTCTGCACTCCGCCTTGCTTGACCCAGACGACACCATCCCCACCATCGTCGATGCCTACCCAGGCAGGCCAACGGTCCGGCAGCGAGGAGCCTTCAGCACTCCCTCGTCTCTCCTCGACCAATCTCCGAAGCACATCACGCTCACGCCCCTCCACCACCCGAGAACTGCCGGGAAGTGACCACGTCCCTAGGGTCACGGCGCCCGCCTCGAGGATCCGGTATCCAGTCGCTTCGGACCTGTTCCCATTGATGACCATGACCAAGGAGTCACCAACCGCGATCACCGACTGGTCCGGGCCCGTGTTCGGGGGAAGCGGTCTCCGAACTCCAGGTCGGATTTCAAATAAGGTCATCAGGGCACGCGAAACCACAATGGTATCGGCTTCCTCACCCCGCCAGATCGCAAAGAGGGTCACATAGTCGTCGAACTGGTTTCCGTACGTCGGGAGCTCGGACAAAGCCCAGCCATGGCGAAGCATAATCACTCGACTTGGAGCAAGCGGGCCTGGGTAGTCGGGGAATGGTTGCGTCGAAATGTGGCGACCTGCCGAGTCGAACTCGATACAGCGCCGAGCAAAGACGTCAAAAAGCTGGACGCCAGCCTCTACGGGCTCAATCGATGCCGGACCGCTGAACTCGCCAGGACCCTGGCCAACTCGGCCGAGTTCCCGAACATACTCCCCGGAGATGGTGAACTGGCGTAGCGTCCGGAGCCCGTTGTCGAGCACGTAGACGTGATCATCGGATGCCACGACATCGCTGATCTGCTGCCAGGTTGCATGCTCTGGCCCGTTGACCGCGCCAATCTCCCAGAGCTCCTCGAGGTGCACCTCCATCTGAGAGGACGCAGGAACCGGGAGGAAAAGCAAAGCAAGGCCCAGTCGGAGGCTAGTCATCGTTTCGTCGGGGTTAGGTGTTTCATTGGCCTCACGCCCACCTGCCTTCGCTGATTACATATAACGTCCTGAGGTTGCCGGCGCGGCTCTCCGAGCCGTGCTCTCTGAAGCGAGTTAAGCGAGCGAAAGCGGCAACCTTCTTGTTAGGCGGAGGCGTTCCACGCGTACCTCCTCCATCCCGGACTCAGAGCCGCCACAGGAACCGCGCCCCCCGCCCTAGGGAATTGCCTCACCGAACATGATCCGATGACCGTCCGGGGTTTCGACCACGAATTCGCGGTGCCCGTGGGAGCGATTACCCAGGGGAACGGCGATCTTGCCTCCCTTCTGAGTGACCTCCTGATGCAGCTCGTCGATCCCCTCGACCATGACGTGAAGAAACCACGAGTGATTTCCGGTCTCCGTTGCATCGACCTCGTCAACACACTCACCGAGCATTAACTGAACCCCATCCCGCGAAAGGAAGCTCCAGCCCGACGCTTCGATGGAATCCTCGCCGAACCCTAGCACCTCCGTGTAATAAAGGGTCGAAGCAGCCAAATCGCGGACTGCCAAGACCGAGCGAGGTCGTACGAAGCGAGCCATGCAGGGTTCTCCAAGTGTCTAGGGTTACGCTTCTACCAATTTGCGAGGCCTCACGCCTTCGCGCTTCCGTCTAACGCCTTGCGGGCTGCCGGACCGGCCGACAGGCCGGGACCCGTAGCCGCCTTTCTGTACGATGCTTCTACCACCAAAACCGTCACCGGCGTAGGGCCGCGAACGAAGTGAGCGTGCGGCATGCCCTGCTGTTATAGGGCAAGTGATTTCCAGCCCAACCCGCCGGATCTATCCCCATCGAAGACCCTTTCTGGAAGCAATGAGATTAGTCGTCAGGGACCTCCTCCGGCA
>JABDNZ010000413.1 GCA_013043565.1 Gemmatimonadota bacterium
GGTATCGGTGGTAAAGGCGCAAAGGGTGATCGAAGTCGTGGCGTCGAAGCTGTCATCCTGGATAATGACCGCAGGTCGGGGTTTACCTGTGTAGTCACCTCCTCCAGCGATGGTCCAGATCTCACCACGCTTCATGCTCAATCCAACTCGGAGACGGCGTCAATGAATGCCTGGTCCTCAGAGGCCATCGCACTCTCAGCAACAGCGAGAGACTGACGGTGAGCCTCGACACGAAAGGAGGGAGCCCTGACATCGGGAACCCAGATCTGAATCGGTCGCAAGCCTTGCTGCCGCAAGCGTTCGCGATGCCTCCGCACCTTCTCACGCGATGACGTGGTCTTTCCTGAATTCGACATAGTCTTCATTCCGCCAAGGGTTACATGTAACCTAAGTCCGTCCACGCCGGAGGACAAGGATTCATCCTGGCACATACTTCATATTCCTCAAAACCAAGGGCAGGAGCATGGCATGATCGGAAATCGGGGGGGAAAGAAGGACACGTTTCCAGCGTGGATCGGTATTTCTTTGTAACGTCCGTTTCCCGCTCGGGCCCTCAGAACTCGCTTTCGCTCTGAACTCGTGTGACAGTATCCTGAACACCACGGGCCTTGCCCTCCGGGACCTCGCCGGGCGGTAGCCGTAGGATAGAGGCGATCAGGGAGGGGCCCGGCTCCGATCTTGAACCGAATGGTTCGTTACCCAATACGTCGGTAGACTTAGGAAACGACTGTCTCGCAACCGACACAGAGGGCCGTGATTTGATCCAGTTTCAGTACTTCGACGGATGTCCCAACGCACAGACAACGCTCGACAACCTCCTCAGCCTGAGAGAGGAGTTGGGGATTCCGGAGTCCTCAATCGAATTGGTGGAGGTCCCAGATCCCGCTCAAGCAGAGGAGCAACGGTTCCAGGGTTCACCGACCATCCTGGTCGATGGGAGAGACATCACAACAGGTGAGATTCCTTCCGGATTCAACTACACATGCCGGGTGTATTCCTTCGGAGGGGAGTCGACTGGCGTTATTCCCCGAGATTTCATTCGGGCCAGACTTATCGAGTGGGGAGCTGCCCCGGACCGCTAACAGCCCGTGAGCACGATTCGCTCACAGCCGCCCAAAAGACATGAGGAGTGGGGCTTTCGGGAATAGTCAGCTCCTGGAACGACGTATTGGGTAACGCCCGTTTCCCGCTCGGGTCCTCAGCGTTCGCTTTCGCTCCGAACTTGATTGGCAGTACCCTGAACACTACCGGCCTTGCCCTTCGGGACCTCGCCGGGCGGTAACAACAGGATAGGGGCGATAAACATGGTGCCCGGCTCCGGCCGGGCACCGAATGGTTGGTTTCGGGAAACACCGATGGGTAAGGTAACCCAGACTCAGCAACCCTGGAGGAGATATGCTCGCTTAGACATTGCGGGAGTTGGCCGGTTCGTCCATGACCGACGAGGACGGCCGTGAGGAGAGGCTTGAACTTCTTCCTCCCGCAACGGACGCCGAGATTGCAGCGATCGAGGCGTCATTCTCAATAAGCCTACCAGCCGAGCTCCGAGAGGCCTTGCGCGTTTCCGCGGGCTTCGCCAATGGTCCCATCGAGTCCCTCGGGTTCTTGGACGTTGACGGTTTTGGTATGGAGGACGTGTTTCCCCACGCTTACCCCGTGGGTCACGACGGCTTCGGAAACTACTGGATTCTCGACCTCCTTCCTGATAAAGATGATTGTGGCCCAGTCTTCTTCGCGTGTCACGACCCGCCCGTGATCGCGTTTCAGTCCGCTGACCTTTCCGACTTCGTTCAGGAAGTTGTTGCCCTCTGGAAGCCTGGGCACCACAGTTCTGTCGACATCGTCCATGAGGAGGTCACTTCATCCATCTGGACGTCGAACACGGGGATCATGAATCGCGAGACCGCACTTAGCTCAGCCGACGCCGTTATTGCCGAGTTTGCGTCTAGCTTCCCGGATGAAGCGATGTTTGCGGACCTACGTCTTCCCAAAATCGGCGACGGTTTCTCTTGGGGCCGTTATGGCCCGCGGACTGAGTGGCGCCGCGCTGGCGCGCGTAGGTTATGGGTTACCGTGCCACCGCAACGC
>JABDNZ010000415.1 GCA_013043565.1 Gemmatimonadota bacterium
CACCGAAGCAGCGGAGGGGGAGAGGTACGTGTGGACAGGGGGTTCTGAAGACATCTGCTCCTCCTTACGGTTCTCTAGCTTCCACCCTCACCCGTTTCTTCGGCAGTCCCCTCTTCCGGAAGAACGATGGCAGGCGCCCCGGATCCATCCAGGCCGATGTTGATTTGCGGCTCCCCCGCCGGATCTGCGAACATCAGGTACCCTTCGTCGGCCCTGGAAAGACCGACCAGGGTCCGGGGCTGACCGGAACCGTCGGCGAAGACCAACTGAACGCTCTCATCAGGGAGCAGGGCTAAGCCAGCCCGACTGGTTCCGTTTGCGTTGGAGAAGGACATCCCTGGTGATCCCCCGCTGAGGACTGAGAGGCTCAGGCGGGTCCGCCCCTGTCTATCGAGAACGGCGATCCTCGAGTTGCCGCCGTCGTCCACGGTCCACCGACCCCGGACCACGCCATCCTGGTCGGTGAGGATGAAACTCTCGGCGGACACGTTCCCGAGGTCCACGTCGTCTCCGCCAACGGCAAGAAGGTGAGGAGTGAAGGCAGCAACTGCAGAAAGGACCAGTGCGATGAGAAGTCCGATCCCCAGCAACCTCTGCGTCGAGCTCTGTTTCTCGGACTGGCGCTCCACAGCCACGAGCCTCTGACGAACCCGCTCCTCCTCCAGCTCCTTCATCCTGTCTCTGTCGGCCGCTGCTCGGTCTTCTCCGGTCATGATATCCCTCAACGATTGGAGGAAATGGAGGACACACCTGCTTGGATCTCTTCCTCCATCACTAGGAAATATGCGTGGGCGGCCCGGCGCAGGACGGCCGGATCCAGGGAGGGCTCGGAGCCTTCATAGGTTGAGATGGAGCTGATATGGTGGAGGATATCCCGGGGATGGCACCCTCGGGGCCTGATCCCATGCGGTTCATAGAACCGTCGGAAGAGAAGGTCCACGGCTTCCGGTTCGTACCGTATACCATTCTCCTCACAGTTCATCTCGAAGATCTTGGCGTACGCATCCCGCTCCGGACTTCTGACCTCGACTTTGAACTGAATCCGCCGGAGAAAGGCCTCGTCCAGGAGATTCCGGGGATTGAGGTTGGTGGCAAATATCAGGATGCAGTCGAAGGGAACCGAAAACTTCACACCTGTGTCCAGAGTCAGGTTGTCAAAACCCATCTCCAAAGGAACGATCCATCGGTTGAGGAGTTCCGCCGGACTCATACGTTGGCGGCCGAAGTCATCCACGATCAGAACACCGCCTGAGGCTTTCACCTGGAACGGAGCACGGTAGATCTTCGAGTACTCTGAGAGTTGGAGGTCCAACTGGTCCATGACCAGCTCTCCCCCTACAAAGACGGTGGGGCGTTGGATCTTTCTGAACCGGCGGTCTGTCTCGGCTTTCCTTCTTACCAGGCCGCCTTCCTCGCCCTCGGATCCGTTGGCCGGATCGTCCACCAGATGGTGGTATACCGGATCGTACACGACGATGATGTGGCCATCCACGATGACCGAGTAGGGAATGAAGATTTCCGTCGAGATCAGAGAACCCAACCGTTCCGCGATGGCGGTCTTGCCGTTCCCGGCGGCGCCATGAAGGAAGATAGAAGAGCCTGAATTCACGGCCGGACCCAGGGCGTCGGTGACCTCGTCCGGCAAAACGAGATCCGAGAAAGCCCCGGCGAGGAGCTCCCGGGAGACCCTGGTGTTTTTCACCGACTGCTTGTTCACCCATTCCTTGAACTGTGGGAGGGGGACCGGGGCCGGTCCGACATACCGACTTGCGCTCAGCGCAGCCTTGGCCCGATTCCGCCCCTCGTCCGTCAGTTCGTACTGATACCCTGCTCGGCTATGGCCCGAGGTGCCCAGGACCTCCACGAAGTGGCGTTGAGTCATCTTGAGCAGGAGCTCGTCCAGGACGACGAATGGCAGGCAGAGGGACTCGGCCAGGCCATTTCCCTCCTGGGTTCCCCTCTGGAAAAGAACCTTGAGGATGAGGTCCGTCACCTGGGACTCCGAGAGGCCCGTGTCGAGGAGAGTGGTAGGTGCTACCGGGGCAGCAACAACACCGTCCGCCTGGAAAATCTGCTGCTGAGCCGATTCGTTTTCGGATGAGGTCATTCGCTAGTTCCCCCAGCGTCGGTGGAAGGCGGGGTAGTGCTCCTACGGTTCTCCGAAAGGATGGAAATGGAGTACCGAGCCGGCTCCCTCCAGGTAAGTTCGTCGCCAATCTCCGTCCCGGATTTTCCGATGGTTCCCACAGGCACCTCCAGGACGTAAACGGCTCTAGGCACTCTGCGGGGTTTTCTCCAGGGCCGAAGGCCCGAAGTCAACTCCAATACCTTCCCCTTGGAATCCAAAAAGATGACCTCGACATCAAAGGTCCTCCCGAACGTGTGGATACTATGGCAATCCACTAGGAGGATACC
>JABDNZ010000418.1 GCA_013043565.1 Gemmatimonadota bacterium
GAACGGCGGTTGGGAGGCTCATCCCCCGATGCTCGGCGTAAGCCGCGGCTTCGTACCAGCTTACTCCGGATACCGGGTAGTTGTCTTGACCTTGGGGATAGTCCCCGCCAACCCAGGTGGAGGGCCCTGGTCGGCCCGACTCATCCACGAATCTGTCTCGAGCCTCTTCCCGACCGATCTCCCGGCCATCGACCACAAAAGCATGTTTCCAGTATTCCCCGTTCCCATATCCCCCCGCGTCCACGAACTCCTTGTACTCCCGATTGGTGACCTCATAGCGGCCGATGAAGAAATCATCGATGGGGCCGACCTCCGTTCCCGTCCCGGCCACTCGGACCATCCCCTCAGGGATACTTCCTTCGGGATCCAGGGTCCTGACGAGATCGTGCCCGGCAATGAGATCTTCTTCTCCCCCCACATTCCAACTGGACGCGGCCGCTAGAACGGTTTCGTATCCCTCCTTCTCCAACTTCCACCGGAAGATCCCGATGGGTACCCTCACCCCTTCCAACGGGGTTACGCCGAGCAATGACCATTCGGCATCCGGAGCCTCGTACTCCTTGTAGAAGACACTGGCTCCCTCCGGATCGGTCAGGACGTTGATCTCCCTGGAGATTCCATGAAAGAGCAGGGCCAACTCCGGATCGTCTCCAAGGATCGCCTCCGCCTGTTCCGCCAGGCGGTAGGGAGGGACAAGGTTCCGCCACACATCGTTGTCTTCGATGGTGCGGGCGATTTCAGGGAGAGCCTCCTGCCGCGCCCAGCGAACGTCGGCTTGACGTTGTGTGAACCAAATGGCGAGGGCGCCAAGCCCGATCGCCCCGAAAACTGTGGGGAGGGCAACCGCGGGACGCCGGAGTTGCCGGACCAAGGATCGAACGTTCAGGACCCCTGCTGCTTCGGCTTTCACCCCCTCCTCATAGTCGCTGAGGTCTGACAGGATCTCTGTTGCTGATGCGTACCGGTCCTCAGGGGACTTCTCCAGAGCCCGCCCGATGATCCGCTGGAGAGGGGCAGGGATGGGAGGGGTGCGATCGGCGATGGGCCTGGGTTCCTCGTGGAGGATGGCATGAATGACCGCGACCTCGTGGTTCCCCTTGAATGGCAACTCGCCCGTCAGGAGCTCATAGAGAACGACCCCGGCCGACCACAGGTCCGATCGCTGGTCGACGTCCTCCGCTGAAGCCTGTTCCGGGGACATGTAGCCCACCGTGCCCAGTGTCGTGTCGGTCTTGGTCAGGGACGGTCCGCCCTGGAGCTTGGCCAACCCGAAGTCCATGATCTTCGCCTGGCCCTTCTCCGTCACCATGATGTTCCCGCTCTTGATATCCCGATGGACGATCCCTTTGAGGTGGGCCTCCTCCAGGCCGGCAGCCACCTGGGACATGAGGCCCAGGGCTTCCTCAAACTCCAAAGGCCCCCTCTTGGTCTTCTGTCGAAGCGTCTCGCCCTCGACGTACTCCATGGCGATGAAGGATTGGCCCTCGTCCTCTCCGACCTCGTGGATAACGCAAATATTCGGATGGGAAAGGGCGGCGGCTGCCTGGGCCTCCAGGAGGAACCTCTCCCTCAGCTCTTCCGAGTCGGCAACGCTGGAGGGCAGGAACTTCAGGGCCACCCAACGCTTGAGCTGTGTGTCCCAAGCCTTGTATACCACGCCCATCCCACCCCTGCCGATTTCCTCCGCGATCTCATACTTCCCTCCGAAGGTTCGATCGGTTTCGAGGTGGTGTGGCCGAGGATCCTGGGGAGTATCGGTGGATCCCCGAATCCTCGCAGAGCAGTTGCCGCAAAACGTCGAAGTGTCGGGGTTCTCAGCGTTACAACGGGGACACCTCATGGATGGAGCCTCCTCTGCCGCAGGATGTGGTTTCCACAGAATATGGAGTCGGGGATGATGCGAAAAGGAAAGAGATTCCAGGTACCCGTTGCCGCCGAGTCCCGACCGAAGGTCCACTCACCCTCGCCTCAGGCAACCTGAAGGCGCATCTTTGGCCCGATTCGGGAGCCAGTCCGGGACCTTTCCGACCGAAGCCGGAAAGGGCCATGACAGCCGCCCACCCTGCCTCATGACGGAGGAATCCATGATTCGCATTCTCATCGTTGCGGTCACCGCCCTCGCCGTTCTCCTCCCTGCCCCCGCCTCGGCCCAGGAGACCGGCAAAACGGGATCCTTGGAGGAAGCCCTGGCCGTCGTGGAGATCTGGTTGGACGCCCAAAAAGACTACGAGCGGCTCCCAGGGTTGTCCGCATCCATCGTCCACGACCAGAAGCTGATCTGGAGTGGCGCCGTGGGAGTGGCGGAAATCGAAGGGGCACGCCCCGCTGAGACCAACACCCTCTATTCCATTTGCTCCATCTCGAAGCTTTTCACGTCAGTCGCCATCATGCAGCTCCGGGACCAAGGAAAACTCAGCCTCTCCGATCCCATCTCGGAGCACCTGGGGTTCTTCGACCTGAAACAGAAGTACGAGGACTCCACCCCCATCACCGTGGAGAGTCTGCTCACTCACTCAGGGGGGCTCCCAAGAGAAGCCGACTTCCCCTACTGGAGCGGGCCCGAGTTCGAGTTCCCGACGAAAGAACAGGTCATCGAACACCTGAGTGAGCAGGAGACCCTCTATTCATCGCAGACTCGGTATCAGTACTCGAATCTCGGATTGTCCTTGCTGGGCTACATCGTGGAAGAGGCCTCCGATCAACCGTACGATGAGTACATTCGGGAGCACATCCTGAACCCCCTGGGGATGAATGACACCTACCCCGAGATGCCCTCCCACCACGTAGGAGGCCAGCTGGCCGTGGGGTACGGGAATGTTACGAGGAACGGCGAACGGAACCCGGCCCGATTCTTCGAGCCCGAGGGGATCGCTCCGGCGGCGGGCTTCGCCTCTACTGTGGAGGACCTGGCCAAGTTCGCTCAATGGCAGTTCCGTCTCAGAGGGAATCGAGAGGAACTCCTCCACGGCTACACCCTGGCCGAGATGCAGAGGGTCCATTTCGCCACTCCCGGATCCACCACCATGCGGGGGTTGGGTTTCTCCCTTTCCAGCCGGAATGGGGACACCTTTGTGGGGCACGGCGGGAGCTGCCCTGGCTTCCGCTCCCAATTCTCCATGCAGAACGAAGACAAGATCGGTGTGGCCGTGGCGGTGAATGCTACGGTGAACGCAGGGAAGTACCTGAACGGCATCTACGATCTGGTGAAAGACCCGCTGCTGGCTGAGGTCAAGAAGGCCGAGGAAGGGAAGGCGGAGGAGGAGGGTCGGCCAGAGGGAGGCGCAGAGGCCGCCGAAACAAAAGCGGAACCCGAGAAGCCGCCCGTCGACTTCACGAAGTATTTGGGCACCTACACGGGCGGGCTGGGAGGCGACGAGACGGTGGTCGTGCCCTGGGCGGGGGGCATCGGCACCATGGGGCTCCCTTCCGACAACCCATCGGTCCGCCCGCTCGAACATGTAGAAGGAGACACATTCAGGCGCCCCGGCCGCGAAGAGCGCCCCGGCTCGGAAGTCATCTTCGACACCGACGCAGACGGCCGGGTGATCAGGATGAGGACCCCCCTCAACTACCGGAACAAAGTGCATCCGGAAGGAGGTTGACACAGGCCGAGTGCGATCCTTCCGAGGCCCGGGATCCAGGAGCGGAATCCCGGGCCTTTCCCGTATTGTCTCAGGCCCACTTCCCCCCTACCCTACATCTTCTCCCGGCCGCGGCCTTAGGCGCTGCCGGGCAGGAATAACACCTGGAAACGGGAATCTTCGATCGCGGTCCACTCTGGACCCCCACAGTCCAAACCAGAAAAGCGATTCCATGAACAAGTCACCTTCCATCATCTATACCTGGACCGACGAAGGTCCTGCGCTGGCCACATATGCTTTCCTACCCGTGATCCGTGCCTTCGCCGGCGCCACCGGAGTCCCGGTCGAGACCCGGGACATCTCCCTCGCCGGACGGATCTTGGCGGTCTTCCCGGACGTTCTGGAAGAAGGTCAGCGGGTGCCGGACGACCTGGCCGAGTTGGGCCAGTTGGTGGAACTGCCTGAAGCCAATGTTATCAAGCTCCCGAACATCAGCGCTTCCATCCCACAGATGAAAGAATGCATCGCCGAGCTGCAAGCCAAAGGATACGGGCTCCCGGACTACCCGGAGGAGCCGGCCAATGATGACGAGCGTGCGATCAGGGACCGGTACGATTCGGTGAAAGGCAGCGCCGTGAACCCCGTCCTTCGGCAGGGGAACTCAGACCGCCGGGCCCCTAACTCCGTGAAAGACTTCGCCAGGGAGAACCCCCCGCGAATGAGGGCCTGGCCCGAGGTCTCAAAAACCCATGTCTCTCACATGTCCAGCGGAGATTTCCGGAGCAACGAGAAGGCCGTGACCCTTGCCGAGGCGACCACAGCCAGGATCGAGCATGAAAGCGCCGACGGCACGGTTTTGGTATTAAGAGAGTCTCTTCCGATTCAGCCCGGCGAGGTGCTGGACGCCACCTTCATGAGCAAGAAGGCACTGGTGGACTTCCTCCGTGGGGAAGTGGCCGACGCGAAGGAGAAAGGAGTCCTTTTCTCCCTCCACATGAAAGCCACCATGATGAAGGTCTCTGACCCTATCATATTCGGACACTGTGTCCGGGTATTCTTCGAAGACCTCTTCGAAAAGCACGGCGACCTGTTCGACGAGCTGGGCGTGGATCCGAACCAGGGATTCGGGGACGTGTTGGAAAAAATCGCCGACCTCCCGAATGAGAAGCGCTCGGAGATCGAAGCCGACATACAAGCCGTCTTCGCCGACGCTCCGGGCATCGCCATGGTCGATTCGGACAAGGGGATCACAAACCTCCACGCCCCGAGCGACATCATCATCGACGCGGCCATGCCCCCGATGATCCGGGATTCGGGACGGATGTGGAACGCCGACGGTGAGCTTCAGGACTGCAAAGCCGTCATCCCGGACTCCAGCTATGCCGGGATCTACGGCACCATGGTCGAAGACATACAAGCGCATGGCCAGTTCGATCCCACCACCATGGGAAGCGTGCCGAACGTGGGGCTCATGGCTCAAAAAGCCGAGGAGTACGGGTCCCACGACAAGACCTTCGAAGTACCGTCCGCCGGCATCATGCGAGTGGTGGATGGTAAAGGGCGCACCCTCCTCGAGCATCGGGTCGAGGAAGGCGATATCTGGCGTGCGTGCCAGGCGAAGGACGCCCCGATCCGGGATTGGGTCAAGCTCGCCGTCCGGAGGGCCCGGGCCACCGGTGCACCGGCCGTTTTCTGGCTCGACAAAGACCGGGCACACGACGCGGAGTTGATCCAGAAAGTCGTTTCCTACCTGAACGAGCATGACACCGAGGGATTGCAGATCTACGTCCTGCCTCCCGTTGAGGCCATGCATTTCTCCCTGGACCGGATCCGACGGGGTGAGGA
>JABDNZ010000421.1 GCA_013043565.1 Gemmatimonadota bacterium
GGTATAGGCGGCGCCTCCCTGGTTGGGATCCAAAACGATCCTTTCGATGGATCCCCCCGTTACAATGGCAGCAACCGCATGGCTGATCTCGTGGAGAAGCACCACAAAAATCTTGATTGGATAGATGAAGGCGGTATCCCACAGGCCCCACAAAACGCCGAAGTACAGAATGAATGCGGCCAGGAAGGTAAGGCGTTTGTTGGCCTTCTTGCTCATTTACTCATACTCCCTTGTCGGTTGCAGACTTGGATCGTCCCGCATCGACCTACCTGCCGGTCCAGTTACCCTTTTTCAATACGATAGGGTCCGAAACGGGGTTTCGCCGGTAGGGTCCCGCAGAAAACGGAACCTAAACCCGGGTCCCCGCCGTATGAGGGTGATGAGGGACGCGTCGCTGTTCAACCCGGAGTATACGGAGGGGTCCATGTTTCGAGGGTCTTCGTTCGTCGGCGGCTTGGCATTGCTCTCCCTGGCTCTCCTTGGCGGCACGGCTTCGGCTCAGGAGAACCCGTTTCAGATCGCGTTCATCGGCCCCACCATGCAGCTGGTCGATGACGACGAGGACGTCACAGGGATTCGGCTGAACCTGATCTATGGAGTGAATCGAGATGTTTCCGGTCTGGACATCGGCCTCATCAACCACGTCAATGGTCAGATGACCGGGGTGGAGTTCGGGGTCGTAAACCTGGCGGACGGGGGTTTTTCCGGATGGCAGGCAGGAATCGTGAATATCTCTCAAGGGCAGTTCACAGGTCTACAGTGGTCCCCCTGGTCGGTCATCTCATTGGCCAACTTCGCCGAAGCGGCGGAAGGTGCCCAGATTGCGGCCGCTTTCAACCGGGCCGAATATATGCACGGCTTCCAACTATCCCTGGTTAACGTGGCGGAGGACATGTACGGGGTGCAGGTGGGGCTGATCAATATCATCCGGTCCAAGCCCGACCTTTGGATCCTTCCAATCGTGAACTGGAAGTTCGACTAGGCCCGACGGGAGAGGTCGACGACCAAGGGGCTCTTCCCTCATCGGTATAGGCCTGCCCTGGACACACGGGGCCGGCCATGTAGGTTTTGGCCACCCCGAAACCAGACGAGCCATGTCCGAGAATCAACCAGACAGTGTGGCCAGGCGCCTTTCCTTCCTCGATCGTTATCTGACCTTCTGGATCTTCGGCGCCATGGGTGTCGGTGTGGCCCTGGGGTATCTCTGGCCCGGAGCCGTCCAGTCCCTCAACGAGTCCACCCAGCTCGGGACCACCTCCATTCCCATCGCGGTCGGACTGATTCTGATGATGTACCCGCCCCTGGCGAAGGTCAGGTATGAGGAGCTCGGGGACGTCTTCAGGAACTGGAAGGTCCTGCTCCTGTCTCTGATCCAGAACTGGGTGATTGGGCCGATTCTGATGTTTGTGCTGGCCGTGGCCTTCCTTCGGGATTACCCCGAATTCATGGTGGGCCTCATCCTGATAGGACTGGCTCGATGCATCGCCATGGTGATCGTCTGGAACGATCTCGCCGACGGGGACCCTGAATACGCGGCCGGCCTGGTGGCGTTCAACTCCATCTTCCAGGTCCTCTTCTATTCGGTCTATGCCTACCTGTTCATCACCGTCCTCCCGGCCCGGATGGGCCTGGAGGGAGCGGTCGTGGATATCACCATGGGACAGATCGCCGAAAGCGTCTTCATCTATCTGGGAATTCCCTTTCTGGCGGGCATGATCACCAGGTTCGCCCTGGTTCGGATAAAGGGGAAAGACTGGTACCACCGGGAGTTCGTCCCCAGAATCAGTCCCATCACCCTGATTGCTCTCCTTTTCACCATCGTGGTCATGTTCTCCATCCAGGGGGAGGCGATCATTGCCCAGCCGGTCGGGGTGCTCCGGGTGGCCCTGCCCCTGTTGATTTACTTCCTCGCAATGTTCGCCGTGACGTTTTTCATGAGTAAGCTGGCGGGGGCCAGCTACGCTCAGACGGCCTCGCTGTCCTTTACTGCGGCCTCGAACAACTTCGAGCTGGCTATCGCCGTCGCGGTGGGGACATTCGGAATAGCCCACGGCGCGGCGTTCGCCGCGGTGATCGGGCCGTTGGTGGAGGTCCCGGTGCTGATTGGATTGGTAAACGTGGCTCTCTGGTTACGCAGCAGGTACTTCAAGGAAAGCTTGGAGAGTGTGGCAGCGGTCTCGAACTGTGCTGTGCCGGGGGGCGTGAGCCGCAGGAAGTAGGCCGCCGCGGGCGCATCCTCCTGACCCCACAGAGAGGAGAAGGGCCCCGTGGGAAACGACTGGGACCCTTCCTCGGAGGCTACCGTCGACCCGGAGAGGGCCGGAGGTCCACCTATCCAATAATGCCTTTCACCGCCTCGATAAGCTCCTCAGGATCGATGGGTTTGTCGATGAATCGCTCTGGGCGGATCACTCCCTCTTCCCGCATCTTCTGGATCCCTCTCCGAAGCCCCTCCCTTATGCTGTCGAAGGGGCTCTCGAAGGTGTCGCCTTCCGCCTGGGCATCGTCCTCTTCGAGGACGCCGGCGACTCCAGTGAGCATGATGACAGGGATATCCTTGTACTCCTCCTTCCGACGGATCTGCTTAAACAGAGAAAACCCTGTCT
>JABDNZ010000426.1 GCA_013043565.1 Gemmatimonadota bacterium
CCCTATTCAACGTGGCCGGGATGATCTCCAGAGCTTCCCGGGCGGCCCTGTCCATCCCTTGTTCCGTGTCCCAGAAGATCGATCGGGTCCGAGCCGTAGACGTCGGGAGTTCCATCTGGTGGCCAACGACCAGCTGATCGCTGGTCAGGGGGTAGACGAACTCGGACTTGGTGACGAATCGGGGCTCCCCGGAAAACATGAGGATCCGGTACCACTCCTCGGTCTGACCCACGACCTTGAACACGTCACCCTTTTCGGCCCTGCCCACGACCATGGCGTTTGTGCTCGGCCCGGTCCGGAGGTTCACCAGGGGCGTTCCCATGACCACATAATCCTGGGGAGCGGCGTGAATACTCGCCGGTAGGGTCGCAGCCAACAGGAGAGCCGCAGAGAAAGAGGAATACCATTTAAACATGTTGGGCCTCCTTTCAAAGTGATGGTGCCGGGTCACCCACCAGTAAAAGCAAGGTATGGGCCTGGAGGGAAGATCCTGTAAGTCCCTGCAAACAAAGACCCTCGATGATCCCTTCCCACGGTCTCGTCCTGAAACCCTGCCTCGAAACGCTGCAGAGCCGGCCCCGATTCGCCCGGAGGCCGCTCCCCCCCTGAAGTCGGACCGATCTGTACTACTGGTGGCGGAACCCTCCTTTTCCTGAGGGGTCGTAGCTCTCCGTCCCCTGATCCACAACAGAGTTCTGTAGGAGGAGGTATGGTTCACATCTTCCTGACGAGTTTGCTCGTGTCCCTCGGGAGCATGCCGGGAATCCATCCAGACACGACCCCTCTGCATCTCCAGGTGGAAGCCGGGGAAAGCCATGGGGCTGGGAACCCATGGGAGGGCTCCCTCTCCGGGGCACCCCGGGACACGGTCCAGAGTCGATGGGTCCTGATCCCGGGCGGCTCCGAAGCCCGGTACAGGGTCCGTGACCAGTTGGCGGGTTTCGATTTCCCCAACGATGCAGTGGGGGTGACCTCGAATGTGACCGGCAAGCTGATCCTGGATGCCCAGGGTGGGATCGTGGAGGGAGAGTCCGAGTTCAGGATCGACCTGGCCTCTCTCACTTCGGACAGCGAGCGCCGGGACGGGTACGTCCGCCGCCGAACCCTGGAGGTGGAACAGTACCCTGAAGCGGTATTGATCCCCCGCCGTTTTATCGGCCAACCCGTCCCTCTCCCTGTTGAGGGTGCGGCCAGTTTTCAGCTGGAAGGAGACCTCACCGTTCATGGCCAAACCGCCAGCACGCTCTGGGAGGTCACGTGTGAGTTTGGCCCAGAGGGGATCGAGGGCCTTGCCACCACAGCCTTTCCCTTCGATACGTTCGGGATCTCTGTCCCCCAGGTCGCCCGGGTTCTCAGCGTGGATGACAACATCCGTCTGGAGCTGGAGTTCAGGGTGGTCCGGGAGGAACGTTGACCAGAAAGGGGCAACCCATGACGTCGAGTACCGGCCACACCCGAAGGGACTTCGTCAAGCTGACCTCCGCATGCGCGGCCCATATGGCCCTCATGGCCACCCCGTTTCCCGCTGCCGCGAAGGCAGCCTGGAGCCGGCGGAGCTACGGGGAGGTCATAGCTCAGGAACCCTTCGGCCGCCTGGAAACCATCGGCGAGGGCTTGTGGGCCTTTGTCTCCACGCCACTTGGAGGTGATTACACCACGGTCTCGAACGGTGGGATTATCGCCGGTCGGGACGGTGTCCTGGTCGTGGAGGCGTTTCAGACTCCTGAAGGCGCCCGTTGGATCGCCGAGAAGGCCAGGGAGCTGACGGGCCGATGGCCCACCCATGTGTTGGTGACCCATTACCACGGTGACCATTCCAGCGGGATCGAAGGCCTCTCTCCGGACCCGAACTCTCCGGGAACGGGCAACCGGGAATCAAGCGCTTCCCAACCCAGCCTCCACGCGACGTCCGCCACCCGGGATCAGAAGGTGGAAAGCCTTCCGGAAGATGCCTCCGAGCGGATCAACCGCCTTTGGGCCGACGTGGTCCTGGTGGCCGAAAACGCGCCCTCCAATCTGGACCTGGGCGGTCGGCTGGTGAAGATGGTCCCCCGGAGGGGCCACACCGCCAGCGACGTCACCGTCGAGCTCCCCGATGAGGGCGTAACCTGGTGCGGG
Organism: Gemmatimonadota bacterium; assembly: GCA_013043565.1. Lineage (GTDB taxonomy): Bacteria > Gemmatimonadota > Gemmatimonadetes > Longimicrobiales > Gaopeijiaceae > JABDNZ01. The sequence continues at coordinate 2,119 of JABDNZ010000426.1, forward strand.
GACCTCGTCTGGAACGGGATGTTCC
>JABDNZ010000431.1 GCA_013043565.1 Gemmatimonadota bacterium
TCCTATGACTGGACCGTCGAAGGTCTGTTCGGGAACCTGCCGGAAGAATCCATAGCAGGGGTCGAGGCCCCTCTCTGGTCCGAGACCATCGACGACGTCCACGACATCGAGTATCTGGCCTTCCCGCGCTTGGCGGGTGTGGCAGAAATCGGGTGGTCGGAAGAGTCGAACCGATCCTGGGACGAGTACAAGCTTCGGCTCGGTGCCCAAGGCGCCCGATGGGTGGCTCTAGGGATCAACTATTTCCGGTCTCCGCAAGTGGAATGGGTGGAGGGTTTCCCGACTCCCTCCCGTTGAGGACGACCGGTCGCTCGGAGATGCCCCGGAGTGATGCGAAAGAGGGAGACTCGTTTCAGGGTCTCCCTCTTTCCTTTCCAGTCCTCTTCCTCCTCGAGTTACTTCACTCTCAGAGGTTTTAGAACCATAGGTCTCTGAAGGCTTCCAACCAAGGATCGCCGCTGACCCCTAACCCCATTCCCTCGATCCATTCCGATCCAGCCAGATAGTCTTGCGGCCACTGACCGATGGGTGCTCCCGGAGGCGCAGCCGGGGCTCCCGGAACCGACAGTGGTGTGGTTGGATCTTTCAGGAACCGTTCGATGGTCCCGGCCAGGAGGGAGAGGTGGGCGGTCTCGGAGTCGTCCGCCGAAGCCATCATCCCAACCAGCGCCTCCCTCTGGTCCTCCAGCTTCTTGAGAGCGATGGCCCGCACCTGCGGCATGGGGGCGCTCCCGGCCAGGCCCATGACCCTGGTCACGGCAAGCCATTCCACCGCCCGGCTTATCTCAGCTTCGTATGGATTGGCTACCGAAGCCCCGAACACCGACCCAAACACTTCATCGATGACCTCGCCCAACCCGGGGATGGACGGATCTACGGCACTCTGTTGAACCATCCTGGCTGCCTTCGAGTTCTCGAAGATGTTACTGAGGGTATGGTCGGCCAGAACGACACCCGGGGTGATGACGTCGAACATCCCGCCGGTCCATCTCGGGAAGAACTCACGCCCTGCCCTGAAGCCCGACGGCCTCGGTGGGATTTGATCGAGAATCCGTTGCGGGAGAGCCAGCTCCGACGGCTCCAAGACTCCCAGGAGAGACCCTAGGGCTCTTCTCTGGTCGGGCCCAGAGAGATGGTTGAACGGTGTCCTGCCGTCCCCGCGGAGGGAATAGATGTAGTCCACGCCCCCCAGCATCGAGCCGGCGGCATCGATCTGGTATCGATGGTGAAGGTAGAGAGGTACCAGGACTTTTTCGATCTCGGCCATGGGCCGACCAAGCTTGATGGCCCGTTCTCCGAACCGAGTCATGGCTGCCGAACGGACAGCCATCATCCTCTCCAGCTCCTCGGCCGCATCCGTCCCGTTGGACCAAACATCGACCTTCGGGTGAAGCCCCGTATCCTGGCCACTCAGGTAGATCAGGTCCCGCTCCCAGGCATCGTCCAGAATCCTCTGTAGCTCCTCCTCCTCGTTCACACCGTCCCGGAAGTCCTGGTAGGCATAAGCCACCGACACGGAATCCCATTCGGCGATGCCCACGTCATAGACCTCCGAGTAGTCGAGGCTTCCGTCAGGGTTGAGCGTCACGAGGGGGTGAGGGTAGTCCATCACCGAAATCCTGCCCTCTTCACTGTCGTAGTAGTTATGCCCGAAACCCAGCGTATGCCCCACTTCGTGGGCGGAGAGCTGTCGCAGCCGTGCCAGGGCCCATTCTTCGAGCTCCGGCGGAGTTTCCGTTCCTTCCGCGTAAGGGGAGAGGAGGCCTTCGGCCAGCATGTAGTCCTGCCGCACCCTCAGAGACCCCAAGGTCACCGTCCCTTTCAGGATCTCGCCGGATCGCGGATCGGTGACGCTCCCGCCGGAGCTCCAGCCTCGGGTCGATCGATGCACCCAGTTGATGACGTTGTAGCGAACGTCGAGGGAGCTTGCCCCCTCCGGGAGGATTTCCACCCGGAATGCGTTTCGATACCCGATGGCCTCGTAGGCATCATTCCACCACCGAGCCCCTTCGAGAAGAGCGGAGCGCATGGGCTCCGGCACTCCTGCATCCAGGTAATAAACGATGGGCTCCACAGGGTCGCTCACTGCAGCATTCGGATCGACCTTCTCGAGACGATGCCGTCGGATGACTTGGGTCGTCATGGGCTCGCCCAAGGGAACCGTGTAATCCTGCCAGGTCGCTGCCCCTGCAGCCTGACGAGGATCAAAAGCCCTCCCTTCCATTGGTTCGTCGGGGAGCTTCACGAAGGACTGGTGGACCCGGAGACTGGCTGCCGCCCCAGAGGCAGCTACGCTGCTCACGCCTTCAAAGAAGCTCCGGCCTCCACGGCCACCTCCTGCCCCGCTGGTTGCCCCACCCTGAACGAAGGTGAGCTCGGCTTCGATCTCGGTGTTCTCAGGGAAGCCCTGGGTCAAGGGGAGGTAGATCGAGCTCCTGTCACGGTTGAACTGATAACCTGCCAGCCTCGAGGCAATGCGTGTTTGATCGGAGAGCACGAAATCGGTGAGGTCGACCAACACGCGCCCATCGGACTCGGCAGCCACGTCGAACGCAAAGAGCACCGAACGGGCAAAGGCGTCACGGACGGCCCGCTCCTCCGCCGGATTATCGCTCTCGGCACGGAATCTCAGGTTCGGTTGGATCATCATGACCTTTCGGCCATGCCGTTCAAAAAAGACGATTCTGGACCCGGAGCTGGACCCGCGATCTAGTCCGACGTCATTTGATCCCAATCCCGCCGCCAGGCCACCCATGTGGAGGACCTCGGTGTCAAAGCGTGACACTTCCATCCAAAGACGGTCGAATTCTGCCTCGTAGTAGAGGGGGAAGAACCCATCGATCCGGGTCATTCCTTCGGTCTTCTCTTCGATCGTGGGTAGAGACTGGCTCTCCCCGCCGCCCTGCCCCGTAAGCGCGCTTGGGAGCAGGGCTAGGACCAACAGCAGGGTCACCGGAACGAGCAGCTGCCGGACGACGCTTCTCCGCTTTTGCCGTGGACTGGGCGTCATTGGTTTCACCTCCGACGGATGTTTGTGTGGAGCTTGGATGTCAGACAAGATGCGGCTGAACCGGTCCTGGGCAAGTTGCCACCCGTTCTGCCCGCGACCGGAGGATGCTATTCCCTCCCCCTCACGCAGACCGGCGTTTGCGTGGGGGACCAGGCGCAAGTACGCTCCAATGCATCCGGCGCAAATCGAAGCCGGCCTGGTCCGGGTCCACGTCCTGGATCCCCCGCACTCTCCGGCCACTGGTGTGAACGCATTCGAGAGGGCCATCAGAAGAGCCCGTAACCAACTATTCAAAGCCGTATTCTCCGGGGAGGGCTGTTCCTGCATGTTCTGCGGGAAATCATACCGGAGGTTTCTGCATCAGGGCGTCCGGGCAGACGTCTTCAAGAAACACCGGGTTTCCGGGGCCGGGTTCAAGAAGAACGTCCGTTGCCCCAACTGCGGTTCGAACCAACGAACCAGACTTCTCCACCTATTCTTCGAGTTCCGAACGGAGATCTACGAAAAGGACGTTCGGGTCCTGCACATCTCCCCCAAACGACCAATCGCCCGGGAGCTCCGGCGTCACCAAAACATCGATCATGTGTGCGGCGCTCTCTTCCCTGAGCGGTTTGCGGAGTTCCGGGCCGTTCGCCTGGACGTCACCGATATCGAGTTCGCCGACGGCGAGTTCGACGTGGTTATCTGCAATCACGTCTTGGAACACGTCCGGGAAGACGAAACGGCAATGAAGGAGATCTACCGCGTGCTCACGCCTGGCGGGTTCGCAGTGCTTCAGGTCCCCCTGGCCCTGGACCTGGCGGAAACCCTGGAAGACCCGAAGGTGGTGGAAAAGAGAGAGAGGATCCATGCCTATGGGCAAAAGGACCACCTGAGGCTCTACGGGTTGGACTACTTCGATCGGCTAAGGAATGCCGGTTTTCGAGTGAGCAGAGACAACCCCTTCAAAAACCAATGGGTTCCCGACGTGGAAAACTTCTGCCTGGACAAGGACGAGGACATCTTCCTCGGATCCAAGGACTGACGAGTCCGGCCTACCTTCGGATCAACTTCCGAAACTGGATACCGCCCTCCCGGTCATACAGCTCCACCGCAAGCACGTCCGGCCAAAACCTCAAGTAACACCAACCGCCGTTTGTGAACGACGCCAATGTCGAGGGTGT
>JABDNZ010000432.1 GCA_013043565.1 Gemmatimonadota bacterium
GAGCCGGCGTGACGAAGGGGGGCTCTTCCTCCGAGACCTTCCGGTGGAGAAGCCTGAGCTGGCCCTCGCCGATGTATAGGACCCGGCCGTCCGGCGTGACGTCTTCCAGGTAGACGAACACGGCCCCGTCTTCGTGCGTGGAGCTGAGGTGGAGGGTCACAACGGGGTGCCCCGTGACCTCCAGGTCCTGTTCCAGGGGCGCAGACGTGTAGGTCAGGAGGCGTGTGTCGGCTTCTCCCCGGTCCCCGTACACCACGTCCCCGGCCCCGTTGTTGGTGGCCCAACGGTTCCGGGTCCCGGTGGTGTGGTCGAAGTCCACCCGGTACTCGTCGGCTGACTCGTCGCCACCGGAGGCGTCGGGAGGCTCGGGAGAGAGAACGCTGTCCGCACGGAAGTACCAGGGGGTCATCTCGGTCTTGGGCAGGGGCCACTCACTTGTTCGTTTCCACCCTTCCTCCCCCATGGTTTTGTAGACCAACTCCCTCATGGACTCGATCTCGGAGGGCTCGGCCCCGACCTCCGACGGCGCGGCCTCCCCCTCAACCGAGGGCCCGCCCTCATCACCCAGGTAAGCTTCGTAGAAACAGAGATCCTCGAGGAGCTGTTCCTCCGTGGTGGGGTCCAGGGGATGATCGGCCGGATGAAAGGGATCCGTATCCTGTCGGGCGCCGTGGCTCCACGCCGCGATGACGGCCCGCTGGGGATTGGAGAGGGTCATGAACCGGTGGAGCACACCCTGAGCGGTCCCGGCATCGGTCCAGCTGGCCCAGGAGTAGATGGCGGAGCCGGACCGCTCCACCTCCTCGGCGTGGGAGTGGATCCCCCACCAATCCACGGAGATGCCGTCCCAGAGGGGCATGGCCTCGTCCTTGTACACCAGGCCACGCATGGACTCGTATACCGAGGGCATATGCCGCCGGGCCTCCACTGCCGCCGCCAGCAGGCTCCCGTCCACATCCTCGTCCACGGGCTTCACCCCCACCAGCGGCCCTATACCGCGACGGCGGGGCGTGTTCAGGTCCATCTGCTTCACCCGGCCCCCCCAGTTGGAGCCCATGTAGGCGTTGGGCACGCCGCCGGGGAAGTAGAGGTCGGTATAGGGGTCGTAATCGGGGAAGCGGGAGATGCCGGCCTTGAAGGCGGGGTGATTCCGTTCGGCGAACCAGTCGTTGGTGTTGGCGGTGTAGGAACTGCCCCATCCCCCCACGGTCCCGTCGGACCAGGGTTGAGCCACGATCCAGTCCATGACCTCGCTGAAGTCCAGCGTCTCGTCACGGGCACGGTGATGGGGCCACACTCCGAAGGACGCGCCGGTCCCCCGGGAGTCGCCCCACACCACGGCGTACCCCTGGCTGGCGAAGAAACGCTGGAGATCGTTGGGGCCGTCTCCTTCCCAGGACCGCCAGTACCGGGTCATGGTGAGAATGGTCGGCACCCGAGACCCCTCCGGGAGCCCCTCGGGAAGGACCACGTCCAGGGCGATCCGGACGCCGTCCCGCATGGGCACATAAAGGGATCGGATCGGGCCGACCTCGTAGGGGCCCTCGAAGGTTTCTCCACAGGTCCCGAAGGAATACCCTGATGCGTCTTGGGCCTGAGGCACCTCACCGGAAGCGCTGCACCCGGAGAGGAATAGCAGGGTCAGGCCAACGGCCATGGGGCGGAGTCGCGGCACGGGGCATCTCCGGAGTGACGGGGACGATGGTGCTATCTTAGGCCGCGGACCCTGTCACAGGAAGTGAGGTACTATCCCGTTCACACTTCCAACCAAACTGGACGACCATGAGCGACCCCAGGCGCTACGACGAAAACGAGATTGCCGAGATCCTGGAACGGGCCACCACCAGCGAGGGGGCGGTCCAACCGACTGCGAAGGGATCTGGAGAGGGCCTGACCCTGGAGGAGATCCAGGAGATCGGCTCGGAGGTCGGCATCGCCCCGGCCCGAATCGCCGACGCCGCCCAGGCCATGGCTAGCCGCAGTCTCGTGGGGACGACCACGACCTTCTTGGGAGCGCCCCGCTCGGTTTCACGCATCGTTCCCATCGACCGGCCCCTGAACGACGACGAGTGGACCCGCCTGGTGGTGGATCTTCGTGAGACCTTCGACGCCGTGGGCAAGGTCACGAGCGAAGGGAACCTCCGTACATGGCGCAACGGCAACCTCCATGTCTACGTCGAGCCCGACGGGGACCGCTACCGGGTCCGCATGCGCACGCACAAGGGGAACGTTACCCCCCGGATGGTCGTGAGCGCCGCGTTCATCTTCTTGGCCTTGTTTATGCTGGTCGATGCCCTGGGAGAAGGAGCAACGATCAGGGCTCTTTTTCCGGCTCTGATGTTCGGAGGAGCCGGCTTGGGCACCCTAGTCTTTACTCGGGCCACCCTCCCAGGGTGGGCCCTGGAGCGGGCCGATCAGATGGAGGGGCTGGCCGAGCGGATTCCGCTTCTGCTAAAGGAGTAGGGGCTTACGCTCAATCGACCTTTTTGAACCGGCGGTTGGCGACGAAGGGAGGGGGAGTATTCGGGTCGACCAGGTCGAACCGGGCCGTAAAGTTTCCGCGCTTCGACACCCCTAACGTGGTGCCCCGAAATACTTGTCGAGCCAGGCCAGGGTCTCACGAATCCTCTCGTTCCTGGGGAGCCCGTGGCCATACCCTTCGTAGATGACGTGGCGAATGTCCTCATCCGGAGTGCCTAACAGGCTTGCCATGGGAAGTTGGGCACTTTCGACTGGTTCGAGGGGGTCATGTCGGCCGTTGAGCATCAGCGTGGGAGCCGTGATCCGCGTCACGTAGTTGATCTGGTCGACCTCGGGGAGAGCGGTGCCGGACGCCAGTCCCCCGATCATGGCCATGTTCAGCTTGAACCGTGTCTCCACGGCCGGGATGATGGCAGCTAGGCGCCCGCCCCAGCTCATGCCGTAGTAGGCGATGCGATCAGCGTCGATCTCGGGGCGGGTTTCCAGGTAGTCCACTGACCTCCGGATTTCAGAAACCCAGCTGCGAACGAAGTCGACATACTCTCTGGTGGGTCGTGGCCAGGTCGTGTTCATGTTCGGGGCCTGGTTCGCATCGGCCCGTGAGAATGTGCCCCTGTAGATGGGCCTGAGGACCGCCCTCCCGCTTGCTACGAAGTGTTGGACTCCCTGGTCGGTGGTGGGGTCGGGGTCGGGCTGAAGACGTGCTGATCCGGACCCGGGAAACGATACGACGGTCTGGAAAGGGCGCTCCGCATCGGCCGGAAGGTAGAGATAGGCGTGGATTCGGCCCCAGCCGACGCCTTCGAACGAAACCCTTTCTACGGTTCCGAACTCATAGTCCATGGTCTCCTCGACGACGGCGTCGAGGGGCGCGGGGTCGTAGCTGAATTGGGCGGCGAATACGTCGAAGACCTCGTCCGACACGGGCTGCTCAGCGTAGTAATCCCGTGTGAGGAGCGGCATGTCGATCTCCGCCTGCCCCTCGAAGTCTCCTTCCTGTGTGTATTCTGCGAGTCGGAACCCGTTGACGGGCAACCGACTGAAGGGTGGCTGGACATTGGGTCCGCTGAAGAAGTAGGGCGGATCGCTCCATGCCCCTCCGACGGCGTGCCGGTGGTCCCCGGCGCTGTTCAGGACCCACTCCCGCACGTTCCCGGCCATGTCGTAGGCGCCAGACGGACTCATTCCCAGGAACGTCCCGGGTTCCGCCGGGCCATCTCCTCCCAGGTTGCTCAGGGGGATGATGGATCCACCCTGGCCGGTGCCGGCTGCACGTACCCAATGCCGAAGCGTGGGGAGGCTCTTACCCCTGAACTCGGCATAGGCGGCGGCTTCGTACCAGCTTACCCCGGTGACCGGCAGCAACTCCTCCCCCGGTTTCGGGCGGCCGAGCTCCCAGGTGGAAGGACCGGCTGCACCGGTGGCGTCTTCGAAGCGTTCCATGGCTTCGGACCAGGTCAGCTGCCGGCCTTCACCCACGAACTCGTGGATCCAGAACTCCTGCCGCTCGTACCCTCCCGCCTCGACGAACTCCCGGAACTCTTGGTTGGTTACCTCGTATCGGTCGATGAAGTAATCACCATACTCGAGGGCGATCAGGGGCCCGATTCCGGTGATGAACTCACCGGCCGTGCCTCCCGGCATCCAGACCATGCCTTCGGGGATGGATCCTTCGGGGTGAAGAGGGATGTCTCGGCTGAGGCCTGCACCACCCAACCCTTCGATGGTCTCAAAACCCTCATGCGTGATCCGCCATCGCTTGGGTCCCCGCGGCACCCGGACCTCAGTAAGTGGGGTGGTCCCCACCAGCGTCCACGGAT
>JABDNZ010000433.1 GCA_013043565.1 Gemmatimonadota bacterium
GGACAGGGCGGCCCCCTCCTGAGGATCCGTCCCAGTCCCCATCTCATCGATGAGCACGAGGGACTCCCCGTCCGCGTGGGCAAGGAGCTCCCTGAGGTTGGCCAGGTGGGCCGAGTACGTCGAGAGGCTTTCCACGATGGACTGCTCGTCCCCGATGTCTGCGAAGATCCCGGAGAAGACGGGAATCCTCGACCCTTTACCGACGGGTGGAACGACTCCGGCCTGGGCCAACGTGGCGATGAGTCCAAGGGCTTTCAGGAAAACACTCTTCCCCCCCGTATTCGGCCCGGAGACGACCAGCGCCCGCTCTCCCTCATCAAGCCGGAGGTCGAAAGGGACCACCTCTCCCGGAGCTTTGGATAGGAGAAGGGGATGTTTGCCCTGAACGATCTCCAGATCCTGGGTGCCGGAGGGAAGGAGGTCCGGGGCCGAAGCACCCCAGGCCAACGCAGCCAGGGCCCTGGCATAGAGGGTGTCAAAGACAACCAGCGATTCCTGAGCCCCTCTCAGAAGAGGGGCCAGGGGCCGGAGGCGATCCGTCTGCTCCCTGAGGATACGCAGAATCTCACGGGCTTCCTCCCGTTGGAGCTCCCGGAGCTCCCCCATCATCGTCAGGGACACCGGAGGCTCGACGAAGAGGGTTGATCCGGTGGCCGACTCGTCCATGACCACCCCCCCCACGTCGGCTTTCCCTTCCCTCCTCACCGGGATGACGTATCGTCCTTCCCGGATCGTGACCGAAGCGTCCGGAACGACGATTCTCTCCGGCAAGGTGGTGAGAAGCTTCTCGAGAGCCCGGACGATCTGGCTATGGATCCGACGCAGGCGGTCCCTGATCCTCCTCAACTCCTTACTGGCTGAATCCAGCACGGAGCCGTCCCGGTCCACGGTCTTCTGGATCGCCTTCTCTGCGGACCGGTCGACGTACAAACCCTCGGAAAGGAACTGAAGGCTGGAGAGCTCCCCATCGGCTAGGGATAGGCCATCCTCCAATTGCCGGCTCGACACCAGAAGGGCCCCCAATGCGAAGAGCTCCTTGGGCTCCAGAACCGCGCCTTCCAGATCCAGACGGTCCAATCCATCCCGAGCATCAGGAATGTCCGGAGCGGTCCAATCGCGGTGCCGGTCGAGAAAACGAGCCGTTTCTTCAACCCTCGTCAGCTCGGTTCGGATCGAACCCAGATGCACTCCAGGCAGCGTCCCCAGAATTCGTTCCCGGCCCAACTGGCTTATGGAGCGAGACGCAATGCCCTCCATGACTCGGTGGAACTCGAGCACCTCCAGGGCATGGGGGTTCACCTCGATGCCCCCTGCTCCCCGGGGAGGCCGGGGCGGTCCCTGACCCCGAACGGAGGACGGGCGCCAGCCAAGAGGCCAGCGCCCGTTCTTGGACGTGCGGAGGGAAGAGGGAATACACCCATCACTCAGACAGCACCTCCCGGACAATTCGATTGGCCTCCTTGCCATCGAAACGCCCCTTCAGCCGGGGCATGAGCTGCCCCATGACGGGCCCCATGTCCCGCACACCCCCGCCGACGATCTCCACAACGATCGCTCGAACCTCATCCTCGGACATGCCCTCCGGAAGGTATGCGGAAAGCATCTCGGCCTCGGCCTCCTCCTTTTGCGCCAACTCTTCTCGGCCTCCGGCCCGCATCTGGTGAGCAGCGTCCTTCCGGCGTTTTACGGCCTTGGCGATGACAGAGAGGACCTCCTGATCTCCTGCATCCTCTCCTATCTCGATCTCGTGATTCCTGACCTCGGAAAGTGTCATGGATAGGACCAGGGTTCGCAGCTTTTCCCTGTCCTTCCTGGCTCCTTTCAGGTCTTCCTGGAGCCGGCTTTTGAGCGAGTTGGCCAACCGTCTAGCCTCCTTTCCGGGTGGGTTGAAGCTACCGGCAGGGAATGGGACGGTCAACGCGCTCCCGGGCCGGTTCGGGCCTATCCCGGTGGCCACCCCATGCCTCGACCGCCGAGGAGGTGAAGGTGGATGTGGAAGACGGTTTGGCCGGCGTCCGCCCCCGCGTTCACGACCATCCTGTATCCGTTCTCGGTGAGCCCCTCTTCCCGGGCAAGGTCCCGGGCCATGAGGAACAAGGTTCCCATCACGTCCGAGTCGCCGTCGTTCAGATCGGCCACGGAGGGGATGTGTTTTCGGGGAATGATGAGGATGTGGGTGGGCGCCTGGGGGTTGATGTCCCGGAAAGCCACCGCGTCGGGGTCGGAGCGGACCAGGTCCGCCGGAATCTCCCCCGAGGCGATCCGGCAAAAGAGGCAATCGGAGTCGGACACAGTGCACTCCTTTTTTTTCGCGATTCCACACGGCACAGCAACGTGCTGCTGTGGCCGGGACGACGGGATGGGAGGATCATGGCCGCGACACCTTCGAGCCGCAATCCCCACCGGCGACCCCTCCCTTTGGGAGGACCCGGCTGGCCGGGACGGAATGAGTCGCCCCTGGTCCCGAGGGGCCATGGGCAGGCCCATCTGGCCACACGAGATTCCCCTTGGAATCAAAAAGAGCTGAAGAAAGCCAGGCGAAAGGAGCGAGAATTGGAGGTCTGGATCGAGCGAGTGAGAGTCATTCTGGACCGGGCACCGACCCGAGCCATGCCACTGTCCCATCTGCTCCAGTCCCTGGAGGGAGTTGGTGGAAATCGAAAAGAGATCGGGGATTGGATTCTGAAGACCATGAAGGGGAAAGAGGAGTCCTTCAGGGTCATCCCGGATCGCCTCGGCCCCTGGGTATGGAGAATGAGCCCGGGAGGGTCCTCGGCTTCGATCCCGGCCATGGCCCGCCAGGACCCGGACCCCTGGGTGTTGATCCGCTCACCTGCATCCCGGAGCTCCGAGCCCGAAGAGAGGGTTTTCGGTCAGATAAGGGAGTGCCTGGGAGCCTGGGGGGAAGCAGTGGACACGGGTTCTCAGACGTCGGTGGCCTGTTGGATCGGTGCGAACCGGGAGGCAGAACGGGCCCTGGCGCGGTTGGCTACCCCTGAACGGATTCCAGCTTGAAGAGGCCGGTCCACCAACCTTCCTCCTCGTCTTCCTCCTGTAGGAACAAGCCGGACTGAGTGGCGGCGAAAACCACGGTCTCCCACTCGGATCGGAGGATTCCGCTGAGGATCATCCAGCCGGACGGCTCCAGGCTCACTTTGAAGGCATCGAGAAGAGGAAGGATCAGGTGGCTCTGCAGATTTGCCACGATCCCGTCGAAGGGAGACCCGGACAAGGGCTCCCCACCCTCCACCGCTGCGCAGCGGATCTCCACCCGATCCGCCACCCCGTTGCGTATGAGATTCTCCTCAGCGGTCTCACAGGCCATGGGGTCCATCTCCACGGCTTCCACCCGATCTGCGCCGAGAAGCACTGCCGCGATGGCAAGGATTCCCGACCCGGATCCCACATCCGCAAGGCGGGATCCGGCTTCCACGGTCCGATCCAGGAGCCTCAGGCAGCTCCGAGTCGTGGCATGCTCGGCGGTGCCAAAAGCCATTCCAGGATCGAGAGTGAGGACAACCTCGCCGGGGCTCGGTTGAAACCTCTCCCAGGAGGGGGTGACGATGAGCCGCGGCGTGATTCGCCTGGGGCCCAAACCTCGCCGCCAGAGGACTTCCCAGTCTTCCTGGGGCTGCCAGGTCCAGGAGAGTTCCAGGTCGGAATCAGCAGAGTGGATCGCCAAACGATCCCGGACTCGAGAAAGGAAGTGCTCCGGGTTTTCCGGGGGAAGGAAGTACGTCACCAGAGCATCGCCGGTCTCTTCCACGGCCGTCCCTCCGAGATCCACGAGGGCGTCGGCCAGGAGGCCCGGCTCCACGGAAAACCGGACCGTCAGCTTCAACCAGCGGTCAGGAGGCATTGTCCCCGGCTAAGAAAAGGCTTCCTTCACCCGGGACCAGAAGCCCCGGTCCTCGCCCGTCCCTGCGTCCTCCGGGGGAGGGTCCTCCTCTTGCCTCAGCTCCTGCAGGATCCGCTCCTGGTCCTTGGACAGCTTTTGGGGAGTCCAGATCCTCACCCTCACCAGCTGGTCTCCCTTCCCGCGACCGTGAAGACCCGGGAGTCCCTGTCCCCTCATCCGGAGGACCTCCCCCGATTGAATCCCCGGCGGCACCGTCAGGCGAACCGTACCGTCGACCGTGGGCACCTCTACCTGGTCCCCCAAAGCCGCCTGTGTGAAGGTGATGGGAAGCTCGTAGAGTAGGTTTTCCCCGTCCCGCTTGAAACGAGCATCGTCCTGTACCTCCAGCAGAACGATGATATCGCCTTTCGGCCCCCCCCGGGGCCCGGCGCTCCCTTGCCCCCGAAGGGTGAGGAAGTTCTCGGAGCTGACCCCCGGTGGAACCTCCACGTCCAACTCCGTCTCTTTTCGGACCCGGCCCTCCCCGCGGCAGGACTCGCAGGGTGTTTCGACGATGCGGCCCTCTCCCCCGCAGACCCGGCAGGGGGCAACCGAGACAAATTGCCCGAAGACCGATCGTTGAACCTGACGTTCCTCCCCCGAGCCTCCGCAGTTTCTGCAGGGAACGGGATTGCTGCCCGGAGCCGCACCGGACCCCTTGCACGTCTCACAAGAATCGAGAAGGGCCACCCTGATCTTCTTGGTGACGCCCGTGGAAACGTCCTTCAGGGTCAGGGGCAGCCGGACTCGGAGCGTCTGTCCCTTGCCGGCTTCTCGGCCACGTCCTCCTCCACGGCGGCCCCCGAAGATCTCCTCGAAGCCGGCGAACCCTCCAAAATCCCGCATGAAAACTTCGATGGCATCGGCAAAGTCGAAGCCACCGAAGCCGGGGGATCCGGGGCCGCCCCTTAGGCCCTGCTCCCCGAAACGGTCATAGGT
>JABDNZ010000183.1 GCA_013043565.1 Gemmatimonadota bacterium
GGCCCATACCGCTACCGGGAAGTTGAAGGCCGAGATCACCGCCACGACGCCCAGCGGGTGCCATTGCTCTCTCATGTGGTGATCCTGGCGCTCGGACTGCATCGTGAGTCCATAAAGCTGCCTGGAGAGGCCTACCGCAAAATCACAAATATCGATCATCTCCTGAACCTCGCCTTCACCCTCGGCGATGATCTTCCCCATCTCCAGAGCGACCAACGCCCCGAGGTCCTTTTTCCGCTCCCGCAGGGCATTCCCAAGCTGCCTGACCACCTCGCCCCGCCGAGGAGCCGGAACCTTCCGCCACTCGAGGAACGCTTCATGAGCCCGCCCGACGATCTGATCGAACTCTTCCTCGGTCACCTGTTGGACCGAGGCAATCTTGGAATCGTCAATCGGCGTGAAGACGTCGAGGACGGGTCCAGAGCCGATCCACTCCCCGGCGTATCCGCCCAGGTTCAAGTCGTCGATCCCCAGCCGTTTTACGAAGTCGTACATAGCAATCAACCTTGGTCGTATTTCAGTCTTCGGAGGGAGGAACGGGATCATCTTGCGCCAGGCGACGCAGTCCGATTCCGCTCCTCAGATAGCTGCCGGCGATAGTCTAGCCGAAAAAGGCGTCGGAGGCCATCAGCCGGCGATAGCGTTGAACAACAGCTTGAAGTTCGCCACCATCTGAGCCCGGTTGTGGAGGCTGAGCCCGACCAGGACCAACCGTCCTTCTCCGTAGGGGACCTCCACCACGGGAGCTTTTCCGTGCAGGGCCGTTTCCCCCTCCAGATACCCGCTCAAGAGGAGAGGTCCCTCCTCAGGAAAAGAGCCTACCACGCGAGGGCGGCCGGCGGGGTTTCCTGGCTCACCGCTGACCTCGAACAGCTGAGTCCTGGAGCTCACGAACGCCACGCCTTCGGAGTCCATTCCCCGGGTCAGGCCCGAGGTCGGATCCCAGGAGAACCTCAGAATCGAACCAGCCGAGTAGAATCCCGACTCCCGGGCATCGCCGGACACTTCGGCCAGGGGAAGGTCGAAGGCTTGCAGAGCCAGGTCCGTCGAGCCCTCGTGGAAGAAGAGCGTGCCACCCTCCCGGGCGAAGGCCTTCAGGGCCTCCAAGCCCTCCTCCCCGATCCCTCCCACATACTCTGCTGGAACCGAGCCTTCCCGGTTCCCCTCCAGAATGGATCGGGCCCGGACGGAGGGGAGCACGATGGCGTCGAAATCGGCGGCCAGCCCACCGGCCCTGACCCGATCATTTCCCAGCTGGGTTGGCTGGAAGTCGTTGTGCTCCAGGATCCAGCGCAGCCACCCCTCGTCCATGCTTCCCTGCCACGGGCGGTACACGGCGACCCGGAAGGGGGAGAGGGCCTGAACGTCAGCGGCAGGGCCGCCGGAGCCCCTGGTGGCGGCGGTGGCCTTTGCCACCCTCCCCATCTCCAGGAAGACCTCCTTCAAGTCGGCTCCGTGGCCTGCTTCGACCACAAACCGGCCGTCGCCTGCGGTTTCCACCCCAACCGTGACCCCCCTGGCCAGCAGGTGGTTCACCGTCCGCCAGCCACCCCCGTCGGAGGGAAAGAGGTACCATTCCCTATCGGCCATGTGATCGGTCGGTCGGATGAACCAGACGTCCTCAAACGGTTTCAGATCCAATTCCGAGGCCGGCCGATGAAGCTCCGCCGCATCTAGTCCCATCTGAAGTGAAAGAGTCCAACCTGCTACGTCATAAGGACGTAACGGTCCACCGTCCACGTCGATCCTACGGGGAATTCCCTGCCACAGATGGGTCTTTTCCCGGAGGTCCGGGTAGGCCTGCCTCTCGAAAAGAGTCTTCACGAAACCCCCGAACGCCTGGCTTGTCGGGATCACGATGGTTTCGGGCGGTAGGGTTCGATTTCCCGCTTCGAGGGCCTCCTCGGCCTGGAACACTTCGATCCCCAACAACTTCATCTTGTCCATGAGCTCCAGGAGGGCGGTGGGATCAGCTTGGTCCAGCGGAAGAGCCCATCCGTATGGGGCCTCCTCCTCGAACCGGTCGATGTTCGCCCGGGCCAGTCGGTACTTGGAGAGGAGCATGTCCTCCCGGTACCGAGCCGTGACGTCCAGGACGGCTTTGGAGGCCGTGAGGCAGTACTCCACGGCGTCGCCGATCCTCCACCAGCCTCCCTCCCACGGCGTCGTGTAGAACCCGGATTTCTGAAAGTCCCTCCAGGCCGGCGGAATATCCTCCAGGGAGTACTCGTGTGGGGTGGCCAGGTAGTAGAGGGCGGTCTCGGTCAGGATGGACGGGATGTTGTGGTGGGTGACCACCTGGGTCATGAACCCGGGATACCAGGCGTCGAAGCTGATTCTCGAAACCGCCCCTGGCTTACCCTCGGCATCGAAGGCCATCCCCATGGCCGCCCCAATGAGGTTCTCCCACCGAATGACCTCCCCCGGCTTGTTGGGGTTCACGGGTTCTCCGTACGGGGGGATCCAGATCCGTGTGGGAAACGGGGCGGTCTGGTGGTGGTTGTAGACGACGTTGGGGAACCATTCCTGGTTCTGCAGCCGGCTGACGTTTCTCACTTCCTTCTGGGTGACGTTGTAGGAGTCCCGGTTGTTGTCGTGGCCGATATACCGGTTGTACAACCAGGGCATCCGGCTCTCTTCGAACTCCGTACCCACATGGTCCATGTACCACTCGGCCACCATGGTCATACCGTCGGGGTTGGGAAAAACCAGTAGCGTGATGAGCTCGTCTCGGATACGGCGAGTCCGCGGGTCCTCGTCTGTGACAAGGTCGTAGGCCAGTTGAAGGACGTGCTCGCTGGGGGCGGCCTCGGTCGAGTGCAAACCGACGTCGATCCATGCGATCCCCTTCCCCGCTGATGCAAGCTCCTGGGCTTCCTCAGGCCCCAAACCCCGGCCCAGACTCAATCGTCTTGCGGTTTCCCGATACTCGTCCAGCCGAGCCATGTTCTCTGCCGAAGAGATCACCCCGTACCGATGGACCTTCCCCATCCCGGTCTCGCCCATCTCCAACACCCTCATCCGACCGCCCGAGTTCTCCGCCAGATGCTCGAACCACTCCATGGCCTTTTCGTAGGTCGTCAGGTGGTAGTCAGCCCCCACCGGGTGCCCGAAGAAGGCCTCCGGAGTAGAGGGGGTTTGGGCCTCAAGTCGCGTCAAGCCGAAGAACAAGACCGCCGCGAAAAAGGGGAGGAGGGCCCTGGCTCGAGGGGATCGGCCTGCGGGCGGACAGAAGTCCGTCGGTTCGGGGCGCATCTGATGCCTTTCGGTTCGGTGCAAACGTCCAGATGAACACGAAAGAAAAGGACGGGGTCGGGACCCGCTTTCGCAAGGTCACCGACCCCGTGGTCGCTTCAGAAGCCCAAGGTCAGAACGCTATCCAGGCAATGAGCGTATAAAGGACCGCTCCTATCCCAGCGGCCACGGTGGCAATGGGCATTTGCGTAGTCACGTGGTCCATGTGGTTGGACCCGGTAGCCAGACTCGACAGGATCGTCGTGTCGCTAATGGGGGAACACTGATCTCCGTAGACGGCTCCGCCCAATACCGCCCCGAAACAGAGGGTGATATAGAAGGGATCAGGATTCACGGCGTGAGCCAGGGGCATGGCGATGGGGAATACCACAGCATACGTGCCCCAAGAGGATCCCACCGAGAACGCCACCAGCATGCAGATCACCATAAAAATGGCCGGAAGGAGCGCGGGCTGAATGATCTCGCTCGTAGTCCGGACCAGGAACCCAGCCGTCCCCAACGAGCCGGATACCGTCCCAAGCGTTACCGCCAGAGCCAAGATGATGGCCCCCAGAGAGACCCCCTTCACGCCGTCCACAAACCCCTCGATGACCTCGGGGAGCTTCATCCCTTTGATGAGGGCCAAGATCATGGCCGAGAGGACTGACAGTACGAAGGCCTCGTTGATGGGAACGTTTACGGTCCCGGTGGCCCGGTAGTTCAGAATCAACCCTCCCACGGCAATCCCGATAAGGGTCAGGATGGGCACCGAGAAGTCCCAGTTGGTGGTCTTGTAACCCTCCGGGACTTTCAACTCCTCCAGCTCCTTGCTGGACATGGTTTGGACGCCGGGAGCGTCCAACTCCCCGGTGGTCTTCACCCGCTCTATCGCTCGCTTCATCTTGCCGAACACGAAGGGGTTCAGATCCAGAGCGAAGGTGTAAGTGAAGACCACGGCGAGGATGCCGTAGAAGTTGAAGAAGATCGCCTTGTAGAAGAACGACGTGGCGTCACTGATGGTGGCGAAGAGTGGGATTGTGCCCACGACCAAACCGCCTACATAGGCCGGCCAGACATTAAACGGGATGACCGTGGCGATGGGGGAGGCCGTGCTGTCGATGATGTATGAAAGCTCTTCGTGGGAGACTTTCGCTTCGTCGGCTACCGGCTTCACGGTGCTCCCTGCCAGGATCGTGCTGATGGTCCCGCCCTGGTGAAATACCGTCCCGATCATACAACCGAAGAGCCTCGCGCTTTTCCGGCCCCGGACCATCCGCTCCCCTGCCCAGTGGGCGAAGTACCGGGCGCCCCCGGTTCGGGTCCATAACCCGATCAGGCCCCCCAGGCACCAAAGGTACACGAGCAGGATCTGAGCGTAGGATTCGGTGCCCACGGCAGGGAGGAGGAACTCGGCGATCACATTGAGCTTCCCGCTCACGATCCCGCCGGCCGCGATCCCGATGAACAAGGCCGAGATCACTTCCTTCGTCCAGAAACATAGGACCAGGGTCAGAGCCGCGGGGACGATGGACCAGAATCCGAAATCGTGGAATCCCGGCGCGGGACTGATGATGTCCGTGTTGTTCCTCAGGAAGATCAAAAGGACAAGGACAAGTCCGCCGACGACCCAGGTGACCGTTCGTTTCATTTAGTAGGTGTCCTTCTGAGGGATATTCAGCTCTCCCTCTGTCTTGGCGACCCAGACCGCCGCCGCCGAGTCGCCCGTCACATTCACCGCCGTTCTGGTCATGTCCAGGATCCGCTCCACGCCCAGGACCAGGGCCAGACCCTCGAGGGGTATCCCAAGAGCTTCCAGGACGATGGCCAGGGTGATGAACCCGATTCCCGGGACGCCGGCCGCCCCGATAGAGGCCAGGGTGGCCGTGATCACCACGATGACCAGCTGGCCAGGGGTCAGCGAAATGCCGTAGACCTGCGCGATGAAGATCGTGCTCACGCCGTGATAGATCCCGGTCCCGTTCATATTGACGGTGGCGCCCAGGGGAAGGACGAAGGAGGCCACGTCCCGGGAAACACCGAGGTCGTTCTCCGTGATCCTGAGGTTGATGGGGAGAGCCGCGTTGCTGGACGAGGTCGAGAAAGCAAACACCATCACTTCGTAGAACCTCTTGAAGAAGAGGATCGGGTTCATCCCGGAGAAGAACCGGAGAGTGATGGGATAGAACGTGATGGTGAACAAGACCATCGTCCCTACACCCACGAGGACGTACTGAAGGAGTGAGAGGATGACCTGATACCCAAACCGCCCAGCCACGGCCGCGATGAGGATGAAGACGCCGTAGGGGGCGATCTTCATGATCATCTCCACTATCACCACCATTGCGTCGTTCACCGACTCGAGAACATTTACGAGCGGTTTCCGCTTCTCCTCGGAAAGAACGGTCAGGGCTATCCCGAAGAACAGTGAGAAGAAGATGATTTGAAGCATGTCCATGTTGGCCATGGCCGCGATGGGATTCCGAGGAATGATATTGAACAGGATGTCCTGGAGTCCCGGGGGTTCCTGCATGGACTCGAGACGTTCCTGATTCGTGCCGGCGTAGTCCGCCAACAGCTGGGTCTTGACCTCCTCATCCAATCCCGCGCCGGGTTGAATGGCTCCGGCCACAGCCAGCCCCATGGCCACAGCCAAAGCCGTCGCTACCAGGTAGTAGCCGATGGTTTTCATTCCGATCCGGCCCAGCTTCTTCAAGTCTCCCAGGCTCGCCGTCCCGATGATGAGGGACGCCATGACCAAGGGGATGACGATCATGATGAGCAGGCGAATGAAGGCCTGGCCGAAGGCTTCCATCCTCACGAAGATGTGTCCGAAGCCCATCATCTCGGCGATGGCGCCGGCAACGGCCCCGAGAACGAGGCCGATCAGGATCTTGGTATGGAGTTGCACGTGTGGCTCCTCTCAGGGTCGCCGGTCGAACCAGGGGCCCGGGGGCCCGTGGAAAACAATCGCACCAAGTTGTCGGGGGGACTCCGGTAGGGCAACCGGGACCGCCCCAGAGCCTCAGAAGGTAATGACCTCCCAATCCCCCTTTAGCATCTCCGTCAGTGGCACACCCATGTACTTCACTTCGATCCCAATGGCGGACAGGGCATCTGAAACTCCATAGCTGTCCGCACAAGCCTTACAGGCCACGACCTCGACGCCCGCATCGGCCATTCCCTGGATAGCCTCCTGAAGCTCGGTATTCCCGGAGAGGAGCTTGGAGGACGGTCCCCACACGATCAGCGTCACTTCATCGAACCATCCCTGCCGCTTGGCATTCAACGTGTACATGAACGCAACCTTCGTGGCCACTTCCGGATCACCGCTGGTCCACAGGACGGCGAGGCGTGAGGAATCCTGGTCGTTCGGAGTGGAAGCCATCATTCGAAAACCGGTCAGAAGTACGAGAGCCCCGGCAACCAAAGCCAGAGTGGTCGCGAGAGAGATCCTGCGTTTCATGGAAGACTCCTACCTGAAGAAGACGGCCCTGACATGGCCCACGAGAATACGGAAGCGGGCCCCTGACGGCGAGGGGGTGGTCAGAATCCCGGGCCCAGGTATTCCCTTCGGAGTTGCTCGTGAGCCCGGGCTTCTTCCGGCGATCCGATGCCGTGGGCGCTCCCGAAAGTCACAAGTCAAAATGTCGTAAAGTCGACCCTCAGCCTACCCTGCAACGTTTCCCCATTCCCCGGTCATGCCTAGATTTAGAAAAGTTTTCTTGTGAACGGGTTTTTGGACTATGGATGTAGACGGCCTTCCGGAGATCATTCAGGGCGGAATGGGGATCGGGGTTTCGAGCTGGCCCCTGGCCCGAGCAGTGGCTCAGCAGGGGCAACTGGGTGTGGTCTCCGGGACCGCCCTGGACAACCTCCTCGTTCGACGGCTCCAGGACGGCGACATCGGAGGGCACATCCGCAGGGCCATGGAGGCTTTTCCATCTCCGGCGGCTGCCTCTGAGACCCTGAGGAACTTCTTCAACTCCGAAGGTCGAGAAGAAGGGGAACCCTACGCCCTGGTCCCCATGTATCGGCAGGCAGTGGACTCGGCCAGGGATCAGCTGACGATTCTCGCCAATTTTGTGGAAGTCTGGTTGGCAAAGGAGGGCCATGACGGGACGGTCGGAATCAACTTCCTATCCAAGGTCCAGATGCCGACGCTGCCCTCCCTCTACGGTGCGATGCTGGCCGGGGTGGATTATGTCCTGATGGGAGCAGGGATCCCCAGGGAAATCCCCGGTGCTCTCGATTCCCTCGCCAACCACGAACCCGCCTCCATCCGGTTCGACGTGGCGGGGCCGAGCGAGGAAAAGGAAGAACGCCTCAGCTTCGATCCAAGGGAGTTCATTCGGGGCCTCATTCCCAGCCTGACCCGACCCAAGTTCCTTCCCATCATCTCTTCGAACTCCTTGGCCACCATGCTGGCGAGGAAGGCCAACGGGCGAGTGGACGGGTTTGTCGTCGAAGGTCCCACCGCCGGCGGCCACAACGCTCCGCCCAGAGGCGAGAAAAGACTCAACGAACGGGGGGAGCCGGTCTACGGTGAGCGGGACTCCGTAGATCTGAAGAAGTTGGCCAAGCTCGGATTGCCGTTCTGGGTCGCCGGGGGAACAGGGCGCCCAGGGACCATCAAGGAGGCCAGGGCCGACGGGGGCGTCGGAATACAGGTTGGAACGCTCTTCGCCTACTGCAGAGAGTCGGGTTTGGTGGAGGGTTTGAAGCGCTCGGTGCTGGAGATGTGCAGTCGTGGCGAGGTCGAGGTCAAGACGGAGGACCGGGCGTCACCCACGGGCTTCCCTTTCAAGACTGTTGACGTCCAAACCAGCCTGACATGCGAAGAGACCTACGAGAGCAGGAAGCGAGTGTGTGACTTGGGCTACCTCCGAGTTCCCTTCCGGAAAGACGACGGGAATCTGGGGTACCGGTGTCCGGCGGAGCCTGTTCGGACATTCCTCGCGAAGGGGGGGTCCAAAGAGGATACAGAGGGACGGAAGTGTCTCTGCAATGCACTTTTGGCAAACGTCGGTCATGCCCAGTCGCGAGGTGACGGCGTGGAAGAAGCGCCCCTACTCACCAGCGGGGACGACCTCAAGACGTTGAAGGAGTTCCTCGGGGGCCGTGATTCCTACACCGCCCGAGACGTCATCGACTACCTCCTCTCCTAGACCTCTGTCGCTGTCTCCCCCGGGTCCCCAGTTACCTCCTCATTCTCCGGGCACCCCTCCTCCATCTTCAGAAAGGGAGTATGCCGGCGGTGGACGGTTAATTCGAAGACGTCCGGCCGGCCGTAATGCCCGGCCACATCGAGCTGCCAGCGAGGGCCCACGAGTTCATTCGGTCTGACCTCCGAATAGAGGATGGTCTCCTCCTGGTCGGCCGGGCCGGCGATGACCTTTCCGTCGGGGTTCACGATGACCGAGTGGCCAGGATTCAGCCAACCGTCCACGCTTCCCAAATACTCCTCCTTAAAGGAGAAGCGGTCGGGGATATCGTCTTTGTGAAACGCCTGGCAGGCGCCTAACACGAATGTACGAGACTCTTTCGCGGCGTGTCGCATGGTGGAAAGCCATGGCTCACCTCGATCCCAGGTGGGCGCCAGGTGGATCTGCTCGCCCCAGGCCGACAGAGCGTATCGCGCCAAAGGCATGTAGTTCTCCCAGCAGATCAACCCTCCCAGCTTTCCGAACCGCATCGGGTAGACCTCCAAGTCAGCACCATCCCCTTGGGCGTACACCAGCCTCTCTGCAGCCGTCGGGATCATCTTCCGATGCCGTCCCAAAACCGACCCGTCGGGACCGATGTAGAGCAGGGTGTTGTAGAGGGAGGAACCGCTCGCTTCGCTGTTTCTCTCGTTCACACCCATCGCCACGGTGATCCCGTACTCCGCCGCCACCTTTCCCATGCGGTCGGTTTCCTCACCTGGAATCGAAACGGAGTTCCCATGGAGCTCGGAATAGAACTCCCGAAGGGGATGGGTATGAACGGGGGGAATGAACCAGACCCAAACCGGATATCCCGGCAGAAAGGCTTCAGGAAAGAGGACCAGCTCGGCTCCCTTTTCTCCGACCTCGCGAATCAGTTCACAGGCTTTGTCTACCGTCGCATCCAGATCGAGGAACTCAGGGCGAGCCTGGACGACAGCAACGGTGAATGGACTGGCTTTCGCCATCGATGGGTTCCTTTGACGGTCTGAGAAGCCCGATTCCGGGCAGGGAATCAGGCTGCGTAACGGAGGACGGCAAAAAAGTGGAGGGTGGTGCCGGCCAAAACGAAGAGGTGCCAGATGAAGTGGGCATATCTGAGTCTCGGTGCCAGATAAAAGGCCACACCACCCGTATAGGCCAATCCCCCCGAGACGAGAAGAACGAGTCCCCAACCCGGGAGATTCAGCCACAGGGGTCGAATGGCGAGTACCACCAACCACCCCATGGCCACGTACATGGCTGAGGAGATCCTGGGATGTTTGGGGCCAGCCACCATCTTCATCCCGATCCCGATCACCGCGATTCCCCACACGACTCCAAAAAGGGACCACCCCCAGGCTCCGCCAAGGACGCCGAGGGTAAACGGAGTGTAGGTTCCGGCGATGAGAAGAAAGATCGCAGAGTGGTCGAACCGTCGGAGGAGTTGCTTGGCTCGGCCTGGGCCAACCGCATGGTAAAGAGTCGAGGCCAGGTAGAGTATGGCCACGGCAGATCCAAAGATGGCGCCCCCAACGATGCTTCCGGCATCGCCATTTCGGGCGGCACTGACAACCAGAATCGGAATGGCGGCGAGGGAAGCGGCAAAACCAATCCCATGGCTTACGCTGTTGGCTAACTCTTCCCCTTTGCTTTGAACACCCGTCGCCAAGCTCTAGCCTCCTCGGGAGAAAGCGGAAAAGGTAACCTCAAGAAAAGCAAGCGGGCCACACCGAAAACCGGTGTGGCCCGTTCCCACTGAATGCTGCCTAAGCGGTTACGAAGACGAAACCTGCGTGACGTTCTCCGCTGCGGGGCCTTTGGCGCCTTCGACGATGTCGAACTCGACCTCAGCACCCTCCTGCAGGGTCCGGAACCCATCCGACTGGATGGCGGAATGGTGAACGAAACAGTCCCGGCTTCCATCCTCAGGGGTCAGAAAGCCGAAGCCCTTTTGGTCATTGAACCACTTGACAGTTCCCTTGGTACGCATCAACGCGCTCCCTTTTGTTTCGATGGTCGGTGTGCGGAAGATCCGTACCAAACCGACTACCTTTTTGTGCGCGGCAAACCCCGCGCCCGGTCCGTGGCTACCTAGCCACTAGTAAAAAAAGCGAACGTCTCCGTTGGAAGACCTCCGCCTTCACCTTCGAGAATCCTGACTGGAGACTAGCTCTAGCCTTGAACAAGGCTCGCAAAGGCCCTGTTCCATGTCAAGTCCAATCTCCAGGTTTTTGAGAAAACCGGCCCAGACCCCCAGGTCAGATCACCTGGGGGCCTTTGGCCGCACCCTTGATTCTCGCGCTCAGGTAGCTACGCGATCCTTGAGGCCCTTACCGGCCTTGAAGACTGGGTAGGTCTTCGGCGCCAGAGTGATCTCCTGACCCGTCGCCGGATTCCGGCCCGTCCGGGCACCCCGATGCTTGGTGGAGAAAGTGCCGAAACCGGTGATACCAACCTTGCGTCCGGCGTCGAGCTCAACGGCGATGATTCCGCCACCAGGAGCCGTATCGAAGATCGAGTTCACGACCTCGAGGGCCTTGGCTTTGGACAGGTCACACTTCTTCGCCAACTTCTCCGCCATTTCCGTCTTGTTCATCTGGATCTCCTGAAAAGATGAGGGTGCAAAACTCCAACTTCGCGCTGCCGGCCAGCGAGTCTTTATGGGGGGGGAAGAACCCCGCCAATGGCCAGCCATGTGAATCTCGATTGTTTGCCTAAAGCATATCGGTAGTGGGTTTCGGTTCGCCGCACAAGGCCCCGGAATTCCATACGGATCGTGATTCAACTGCTCGTCCGCAAGAGGAGTGTGGCGCCGAAACCACCAATACTACCTAATGACGAAACGTCCGTCCCACAAGGGGATTCCTGCCTACATTTGTTTCCTCCCACCGAGCCGAAAGGGCCTGGAACGCCACGGCGACCCTGCCTCGGAACGGAACCGAATCGGACTTCCGCTCCATATATCAAATATTCAAGGATCCTCGGATGAAATATCAAAGAAAAGCCAGGTATTACCGACAAGGTCGGCGCCCGCCACGGAATATCGCCATCACCCTCAGTTGAGTTCAGGATAAGGCGGCCCTGGTGGAAAACACTCGAAAAAAGTATGAGAGAATATTGCGAAAAGGCCTTTGGCGCTTGCGTTATTCCGCCGCCCCGCCTTCAGGTGCGACACGTTGGAAGGAATAATGGATATTTGTCAGGGATCGCCCTTCCCTCTTCGCACGAAGGTTATTCGTCATCCTATCGGGTCTTGGATGGGAATCAGAAAGGAGGGGCGAGAGGAAGGTCGTCCGACCCAAAAAAACCGCTCCTGATCCGGGCTTCCGTTTCGCTCGGTCCGACCAATCGCCGCCGCCGAGGCCGGTCAGAAGGGTACCCCTGCACGGATCAGAAACTCCACACTCCGGTACCGTATCCCCGTGGACCCGGAGCTGTAGGCGCCGCTCAGGCCTTCGGTCAAGCGCACCTCCAGGTCGACTCTGGCACTCTCACCCACATCCACGGAAACCCCTCCCCCAACCGTGACACTCAGGACCATGGGGCGGTCCTCTGCGAGAAGGACACAGAAATCCTGAGGGCACTGGGTCTCGAGGAGAAGGTCCACGGTGGCCCCACCAAGGAGATAGGCTCCCCCCGGGCCAACCTTGGCGCCCAGCTTCCCAAGGATGGGGACCTCCAGGTAGTGGCTCCTTACCACGGCGGTAAGCTCACGGTCAGGGTCCAACTCCGTGTCCCAGACGATACTCCCGCGCTGGGCATAGGCCAGTCCCACGACAACGGAGAGGAACCGGGCCGGCGTTGGGATGTCCACCTGGACACCGGCAGCCAGGCCATTCGAGGACTGACCCGATATGGGATCATCCCAGAGCTGTCTGGCTCGGATTTGGCCAAGATGGAATCCGAGACTTCTCGTTGGCTGGGCTTCCGTCTCAGCCGGGGTCAGGAGGGCTCCGCTCAGGAATAGGAACCAGAGGCCGAGGGGGAGCCGCGAGCCGGGAGTGCGGGTCACTTTCTGAGCACCCCGACCGGATCCGGTAGGCGTCTCATGCCCACTCTGCCGCATCGAGGTGAAGGAACGGAACGTCCCCGGGCAATCGATCCTCGATCCAACCCGTGAGAGGGGTGATATCCTCCCCCTCCCCCAACACCCGCTTCGGGAGGTAATAGGCCCGTCTCCTGTTGTAGTAAAAAAGAAGCATCGTTTCGGTCTCTCTGACCGCATACATCCCCGACCACCGGAGCTGAGCGGTGAGGGTTTTCATGTCGACCGTCAGGCCGGAGTCGGAGAAGGAATGTCGAATCCCATGGCCCACGTTCGGATCACTTCGTGCGACTCTCCAGGCCTGGAGACGCCCGACCAGGGAAGGAAAGCCGAAAAAGACCCCCGAGGTCACGAGAGTCAGAACGCCCAACTGGAGGAAGGAGGTCAGATCCCCCAGGAGGGCCGCGGCGACCACCACGGCCCCTGCGAGAACGAGGAACGCGAAGACCGTCAGCCTCAGGGCCCGCCAAACCCCCTCCCTAGACTGCTCGCGGACGAGAAACGCCGTCACTGCGGCATGTTCGTCCCTACGCCACTCGAACGAAAAAGCCGGCGGAGAATACGCCGCTTCCTCGGTCATTCTCCGGACAGCCGATACAGTTCGGCCTCGGCAGCGATCCTTCCGAACCCTGGCCAGTGCGTGTCCTGTACGAGTTCCTCCAGGAGGCCGACTGCGCCCACGGTATCACCCTGAACGATGAGCCAGTTTGCCACCCCGAACCCGACCGTTTCCTTCCGGTACGGCGCATCCGGCCCAGGGCCGAGAAGCTCATCGGCCGTTTTGAGCCCTTTGTAAAACAGTAGGTCATGGTAATAGGGGAGGTTCTCTCCGATTTCCAGATCCGCGGGAATGCTTTCGAGCAACTCGGCGACCCTGGCATCCCGGCCAGATCGGGCTGCGGCTCGAACAGCCCACTCCGTCATGGCTACCCTGGAGCCCGGGTCCTGGGCATTCTGCGAGCAACTCCGGAAGTCCTCGGACTGGGCGGAAATGGCGTCCGGATCCTCTGAGAGCCCAAGACAGCGGAGGTATTCCTCCGCGGCATCGGAATGTCGGCCTTCGAGGAAGTAGGCCAAGCCAAGGTGGTATGACACGTCCCAGTTGAGTGGAGCGAGATCCTTGGCCTTCTCAAGATCGTTCACGGCCTTGTCGAATTCTCTTACCGAGATATGCCTATGGCCCCTGTATCGGTAAGGCCGCCAATCGTCCGGTGCCATCTCTATGGCCCGAGTATAAATCTGAATGGCCTGCCGGTACTGGAAAAAGTTTCTTCGTACTCTCCCCGTCGCGATCAGGAGGTCCACATTTTCGGGAGACTCCAGGAAAGCGCTGTCCGCACGTGCGATGACACCAGCGGTGTCTTCGGCGGCGAACAGGGGTTCCCCGAAAAATGAAACGGCTTGAGGCTCGAGGGCGACCCCCTCGGCCGAGGGAAGGATGAACCCTTCCACCCCTTCCCCGCCCGCTGGTCCGCCCTCTCCCCCGCAGGCCAATACGCCCAGCATGACGATGGATGGAACAAGAAGTCGGGGGCCGTTCGGAGACTGTCCTGGCATTGCAACACCTCATTCGGCTTCAAGTTTTGGGCTCCAGGAAGGACATTATGTGTCTTCCTGGGCGGTTGGGCCACTGGAGAGTCCGGTTCCTCCGGCTCCATGCCGATGCCGGGAGGCCGAATCTTTCTTCCGTGAATCTACGTCTTGGACGGGACGGCCTGGAATCCAACCTTGAAAGACCTTCCTGCGTCAGAAAAAGGGGAAATAAGTCGGTATGAGTAACGCTACACCTCCCCGGAGGATGAAATGTCAGGATTGAGAATGGCGATCCGGAAGCTCACGAGGACACCCTTCGTTTCAGGGGTCGCAATTCTCTCCCTGGCACTGGGAATCGGGGCAAACGCAGCCATCTTCTCCCTTTTCGAGGAGATGCTCCTCCGACCCCTTCCCGTCCCCGATCCCGACCGACTTGTAAACCTCGCGGCCCCTGGCCCCAAGCCCGGCTCCCAGTCGTGCAACATAGCCGGTGACTGCGATGTGGTCTTCAGCTACCTGATGTTTCGGGACCTGGAGGACGGGCAGCGGAGCTTCACAGGTATCGCTGCCCACATGGAGTTTGGCGCAAACCTCGCCTATGCCGGCCAGACCGAAAACGGCCAGGGCATGCTGGTGTCGGGCTCTTACTTCCCGGTACTGGGGATCCAGCCGACCATCGGGCGTCTCCTCGGCCCTGCAGACGATCAGACCATCGGCGGTCATTTCGTGGCAGTCTTGAGCCACGACTACTGGGTGAACCGCTTGGGATCGGACCCGAATGTCCTGAAGGGCACGATCGTGGTGAACGGCCAACCCCTCACCGTGGTTGGGGTGGCCCCCCGAGGGTTCAAGGGCACGACACTGGGGATTCAGACCGACGTCTTCGTGCCCCTCACCATGAGAGGGCTCATGAGCCCCGGGTGGGAGGGCTTCGATCAACGTCGGAGCTACTGGGCTTATCTCTTCGGCCGACTCGGCCCGGGAGTCATGCTGGACCAAGCTCGCGCCGAGCTGAACACCCTCTATCAGGGCATCATCAACGACGTGGAGGCTCCCCTCCAATCGGGCATGAGCGACCAGACCATGGAGCAGTTCAGGGCCAAAGAACTGGTGATGGAGGATGGTCGAAAGGGGCAGAGCGACCTCCATGAGGGTGCTCGAACACCTCTGTTCCTGCTTCTGTCCATTACCGGTGTCGTACTGCTGATCGCCTGTGCCAACATTGCGAACCTCCTCCTGGCCAGGGGAGCCCACCGCGGGCCCGAGATCGCCATGCGAGCTTCCCTTGGAGCTTCCAGGGGAAGGTTGCTGGGCCAACTCCTGACCGAGTCCTGCCTGTTGGCGCTCCTAGGCGGGGTGGCCAGCCTTCTCGTAGCATCCTGGACCCTCGGGTTCATCGGGTCCATCCTCCCCCCGGAGGCCCAAGCCACCGTTACAGTCCAACTGAGCCCTCCGGTGTTCCTCTTCGCTGGCATCCTCTCCCTCGCTACGGGGCTCATCTTCGGCATTTATCCGGCCATTCACAGCACCCGGCCCGACTTGGTCACGATCCTAAAGGGGAGCTCTGGCCAACCGGCGGGAGCCCGCTCGGCCGCCCGGTTTCGGACCTCGTTGGTGACGGCTCAAATCGCCCTATCCATGGCCCTCCTGGTTTCGGCCGGGCTCTTCATCAAGAGCCTCGTGAAAGTCAGCAGGGTGGATCTCGGCCTTTCCCCGGAGAACATCGTCACCTTTCGGATCGCGCCATACCTGAACGGATACGACTTCGATCGGTCGAAAGATCTTTTCCAAAGGGCGGAAGGCGAGCTTGCCGCGATTGCAGGCGTGACCAGCGTTTCCCTGGGCATCGTGCCGATCCTGTCCGGGAACAACTGGGGCACATCGGTTTCAGTCGAGGGGTTCGACGCAGGGCCCGACACCGATGTCCACTCCAACGTGAACGTGATCGGGCCCGATTTCTTTCAGACTCTCGGCATCCAGGTTCTCGCGGGGCGGGAGTTCACTCCCATGGATGTAGGGGACCGGCCCACTGTGGCGGTGATCAACGAGGCCTTCGCCAGGAAGTTCGGACTGGACCCTCGGGCAGCTGTGGGAAAACGGGTCGGCATGAGCGGAAGCGGAGATCTCGACCTCGAGATCCTCGGGGTGGTGGAGGACGCGAAATACTCCGAGGTAAAAGACGCCGTACCCCCTCAGATTTTTACGCCGTACCGGCAGGATCCTGAGATCGGAGGCATGAGCTTCTACCTCCGGACGGGCATGGATCCCAACTCCGTTCTCCGGTCTGTCCGGCAGGTCATTTCCGGACTCGATCCGAACCTTCCGCTGGAGGAGCTCAAAACCCTCGAAGCCCAGGTCAGGGAGAACGTCTTCCTGGATCGGATGATCTCCACACTGTCCGCGGCCTTTGCGGTCCTGGCCACGATCCTGGCGGCGATCGGCTTATACGGAGTATTGGCCTACTCGGTGGCTCAGCGAACTCGAGAGATCGGGTTACGAATGGCCTTGGGAGCTTCTGGTCCAACCGTTCGGGGAATGGTCCTCTGGCAAGTCGGCAAGATGATGATCATCGGGGGCATCATCGGGGTGTTGGCAGCAATCGGGATGGGACGGGGGGCTCAGTCGCTCCTTTTCGAGATGGAGGGGATCGACCCGCTCGTCATCGTCTTGGGTATAATCCTGCTGACCTGTGTCGCCATGGGCGCTGGTTATCTCCCCGCTCGAAAGGCCTCCGGCGTGGATCCCATGAAAGCCCTGCGTTACGAGTGAAGCCTGGCCCTTGGGCCGGGCGTCTGCGACAGAGTGGAAGCCCCTAGGGACGGTGAAGAATGGAAAGGTACTTCGCCCAGGGGCCCACGGACTTGCTGTTCTGCCGGGCCATGACTCGGGCGATCTGAGCCAGGTGCCCCAGGTCGTGGGTGACCCATGTCGCAAGTAACTGACGGAGGGTCACCGCTCCGAACTCGGGGTGGGTGCCGGTGAGGTCCAGCTCGGCATCGGTGAGGTCCAGGGCCCGCAAAACCCGGAGACTCTTCTCCCGTTCCTCCTCAAAGTCATCGAGGAGATCCTTCAGGGTCTTTCCCTCGGATTCCCGAAACTGTGCGAACCGATCGAACGGCGGGAATGGCAGGTGCCCCTTCCCGTCCACGATCTGCTGGGCCCTGGGGATCCAATCCGTCCTCTCCCCGTGGATCAGGTGCCCGAGTACATCGAACGGACTCCAGGTCTCCGGGCCTTCCTTCGAGTCGATCCAGGTGGGTGAAAGCCCCTCCAGCCACGCACGAATGATCCCGGGTGTGCGTTGGAGGACCTCGATCCCCTTCCCCAGATCAAAGTCTTTCTCATCCATCACGACCTCCGGGTATCTGGTTCCTCATGTCGGCCCGTCGGGCCAGGGTCTTCTTCGGATACTCATCAATGAAGGCCCGAATACTGAACTCGGCGGTGAACCGCTTGGTCAACTCCTTCTGGGCCCACATGGAGGTCTCGAAACATTCGAGCCCCTGTTCCGCCACGAAATAGACCGCCGGGAAGAAAAGGAACGCATCCATTCCGGTGAGCTCCTCCGTATCCGACCGTGGCCCCAGGGCGGCCATGAGGATGCGGATCGCTTGGTCCCGGTCGGATGGGAGGGTGGCCGCCAGGGCGGCCGAGATGTGTCTGGCCCGTTCGGTAAGCTCCAGGTCTTCGAAACCGTCCAGGGCCAGGCGGAGGAACTCCTCCCGGTCGAAGTCAGGGTCGGCCTCGGCGACCATGTCCCCCAATCGGCGAGGCACATCGGGCCCGTAGCGGCTCTTCAGCGTTTCAGCCATCTCTGCTATCCGTGGGGTCCTTCCCCAACCCGGCATTCGGTGATGCCATGGGTGCCGGCCAGTCCCCCGAAATACAGGCACGTAAGCTCATGACTGCCCTCCAGGTACATCTCCTGCCGCTCATGGGGAGGGAGCCCGGAGTACTCGGTAGGGTCCACGAGAGGAGGAAGGACCAAGCCCACGTTGGGAGTCAAAGTCAGGGCCCTGTCCAGGAG
>JABDNZ010000437.1 GCA_013043565.1 Gemmatimonadota bacterium
GCGTTACCACGACCTGGTGACGGGGGGCGAGGGCGAGGTCACCTCCGTCGATCACTGGGGCAACCGCCAGCTGGCTTACCCGATCGACAAAAAGAAAACCGGGTACTATGTCGTGGCCCAGTTCAACGGGGACCCTATCGCACTTCCCGAGTTCGAACGGGCCCTCAAGCTGGACGAAGGCCTTCTGCGGTACCTGGTCGTATTGAACGAGGGCGAGCCCACCACGGGGATGTCCATCCTCGCTCCCCAGCCCGAGTTCGAGACTCGTCCGGAGGATGATGACGACGAGGATGAGGACGATGTGGTCGAGGACGATGAGGAGGATGGGGCCGAGCTGGATTCGGACCGTACCAGCCCGCCCGAATTCTCTGGGGGCCGGGGCCGTCGCCGCCGAGTCGAAGGCCCTCGAATCCAGCTTCTGAACTACAAGGATGTCGGAACCCTTTCCCGTTTCCTGACCGAGTCCGGGAAGATCCTCCCACGGAGGACCACAAAGGTGACGGCTGGTTTCCAGCGACAGCTCGGCTCTGCCATCAAGCGGGCCCGGTACCTGGCTCTCCTCCCGTACATTCGGGATCACGAGGCGTAGGGTTCCATGGAAGGGACCGCCCAGATCGGCGGCAGAGGGTGGCTGAGGGCTGCTGGATTGGTGGTGGCCACCGGCAGTTTGGCGGTGGTGAACCCCTTGGTCCTGGTGGCTATCCCCTTCGTCCTCCTCGTCGTCTTTACTCCCCCTCGCGGCCATCTCTCCGTCATTCTGGCCGCCTTGGCTTCCGTATTCGTAGCCGCCGGGGATCCGGAGTCGGGCCTTTGGTACGCTGAGCGTGGTTGGGCGCTGTTATTGGGGGGCGGGTTCCTGGCTCTTTCTCTTCGTTGGCCGGAGGGAGAGTTTCTGGCGAAGGGCCTCGGTGCCGTATTCGGGGCCTTCGTAGCATCCGGCTTGCTCTTCGGGGTACGGCCCGGAGATTGGGCCGTTGTGGATTGGGCCGTTCGCGCCCGGCTGGAGGAGGCGATCAGCTCCTTTCTTCAGGCGGTGAGGGTGAACCTGGGGCCCGATGCTCTGCCGGTGGGGTTTGAATCACGGGCTCTGGAGACCATGGCGGCTCAAAGCCTGATCTTTCCAGCGTTGCTGGGCCTCGGGTCACTTTCCGCTCTCGGGCTGGCTTGGTGGCTCTTCAGGGCCGTGAGGAGGAATCAGGGGGTCGGTTTGGGGCCTTTGAGAGAATTCCGCTTCAACGACCAACTGATTTGGTTGATGATCCTTGGCGTTCTGGCCTCCCTCGTATCCAGTGGGGCCTTGGAGCGGATCGGGATCAACGCTGTAGTTTTCATGGGAGCTCTCTACGCCCTTCGAGGTGTGGGCGTACTCCTTACGATCACAGAGGGCTTCCCCCTGCTGGGAGGGGCGCTTCTGGTGGTCGGATTTTTGATTGCATGGCCCTTTACCATTCCGGGCGCAGTGATAATCGGGCTAGGGGACACCTGGTTCGACCTCAGGAAGTCGAGGGCTTCTCCTCGACCTGAGGCTTGAGAGATACGTATCGAGGAACCAATCCATGAAGCTGATTCTTCGCAAAACTGTTGAAAACCTGGGTGAACCCGGTGAGATCGTCGACGTGGCACCCGGCTTCGGCCGGAACTTCCTTCTCCCTCAGGGCCTGGCGTACGAAGCCAGCGAAGCCAACGTCCGACGCCTGGAGGACGAGAAGGCTCA
Source organism: Gemmatimonadota bacterium (assembly GCA_013043565.1). Lineage (GTDB taxonomy): Bacteria > Gemmatimonadota > Gemmatimonadetes > Longimicrobiales > Gaopeijiaceae > JABDNZ01. The sequence goes on from JABDNZ010000437.1 coordinate 1,715, forward strand.
GGCCGAGGAACGGGCCCGGCGCGACTACCTGGAGGCAAAACGACGGGCTGCCCAGCTTGACCATATGTCCCTGACCTTCCAGGCGAGGGCCGGGGAGGACGGGAAGCTCTTCGGGTCCGTGACATCCGGCGATATCGCCGATCGAGCATCCCAGGCCGGACTGGATTTCAAGCTGGAGAAGAAACACGTCCAACTCGACGAGCCTCTCAAGGTCCTGGGGGCCACCAAAGTGACGGTCCGGTTTCACGCGGAAGTCGAGGTCGAGATCGATGTCAATGTGGAGCGTGAAGAGGGTTGACTACTCCCTTGGAAAATGTGCCGAAGGAAGTGAGCCAGGCGGCCGGTTCGGCCTTGGATCGGAAGGCCCAAGACGTTGTGGCGATGGACCTCAGAGGCGTCTCTTCAGCTACGGATTTTTTCGTTTTGGCCACGGGAACGTCAGACATTCAGGTCCGGGCCATCGCGGAGCATGTGTTGGAGGAGCTGGCCCGAGAAGGAGTTCGCCCCCTCCATGTGGAAGGCATGGACCGTGCCCGATGGGTTTTGATGGACTTCGTGGATTTTGTCGTGCACGTGTTCCACCCGCTGGCACGGGACTTTTATCAGCTGGAGCTGTTGTGGGGTGATGCGCCGACGAAGGTGTTCTCATCCTGAATTGGCCCTTTCGGAGGTTTCCCTCCCTCGGGTGGGGGAGGGGAAGGAGATGATTGGCACTCCGCCGGGGCCCACATTACTTTTTGACACGGGGTTAGGCATGGGGGCTCTCCCCCCGATCCCCAGTCGTCGCTTCTCGGACTGACACCCGACCGCACCCCCGGGGTCCCATGGCCAATGGAACCGTAGGCTGGCATTTTTTCGATGCCGAATCCGAGCACTTCTCGGACGAATTCGGCCCATCGATCCTCCCAGGTGGAGGGGTGGGCCGAACGGTCG
>JABDNZ010000438.1 GCA_013043565.1 Gemmatimonadota bacterium
CCCAGTATGACAGCGGGCAGATGACGACTGCCGGCTGAAGTGTGGGGTCGAACACCCCCAGATCATTCTTCTTCAGCCTTTTCTTGAGGAAGGGGTTTAAAAAGAAGAAGTGGGGGTTGCCATCGGAGAGGCCATCGGAGATGTCCTGAAGCAGGACCGGACTCGTCGGTGAGGAGTCTTCCGGACTATCCGGCACGAGTGAATCCGAAGCCTCGGAGCAACCGGTCAGAGCGAGAGCTATGAGCAAAGACGAGAGTGTGGCGTGGGATCGCCGCATGATGGTCCTTTCCAGACCGGAGGGAGAGCCGTCCGCACTCGCGAATCGGGCGGGGCACTCTCAGAGAATTTTTAGGCTTTACGAAGAAATTAATTCAATCTGAAGATATTTAGACTCGAACGATGGAAAGAGCAAGGCCCTCCGGGAAATTCGGGAGAGTTGTTTCGGGTTCGTTGCGTGTTGAGAGGCTGCCGTGAGGGCGCAGCCTCATCTATCCCTCAACCAAAGCCCTGAAAGACGGATCGGTTTGAAGCGGCCGCCACCACCAGTGAGATGTCCACTGCCAACCTGCCCGGTGTTCTGGATTGGTCGTGAGGTAGGTCCGGAGCAGGTTCAGGGCCTCGTCCCTCTCGTCCAGGTGGTGGAGGCGAATCAGAGCTTCCAGCCCGAGCAGCTCCATTTCCGGGTCCACCGCGAGGGTGGAACGGGATCTGGACAGTACGGCTTGGGCGCTGTCGGCCAGCTGGGCTCGGGCCAGGACGCCTGCCACCAGGATGTTGCCCTTCAGGCTTTCGAACTCCTGGAATTGGGGCGGCACCAACCTCAGGTAGCCCGTCAACGCCTCCCAGGCCTCGTCGGGGTCGGGTGCAGGAGCCTGGGGGTAGGGGGCCGACAAAAGCCAGAGCCGACACTCTCTGAACGAGGCGTTCCTGGGGTACCGGTCTCTTCCCTGATCACAGTATTGAACAGCGTCTCGCATGTTCTCCAGGTCATAGGAGGTTGCGTACAGGCGCAGGAGCACTTCGGAGGCGGCTTGGTAGAACTCGTCCGCTTCCAGGGCCCTCCGGGCGGCTAGGTTCGCTCCGACCAGGTCGGGCTCTTCCGAAAGGAGCACGCTCAGGAGATTCCATGCGTCGGCCAGCCGGGAGTCCAACCGCGTCGCCTCTTCCAGATCAGCCTTCGCCCGGTCGTAGGTTTGGTCGGCCTCGGACGGGTTGGCCACAAGCCCCATTCTCCAGCGGAAGTACTCGAGAGAGCCTCTGGCCAGGTGCGCGTCCGCCGACCGGGAATCCAGGTTCAAGGCCCGGTCGGCGTAGGCCACGCCGGCATTCAGCCAGCCCTCTGCCTCGGCAGGTCCCTGGCGGGCCGAGAGCTGGGCCCACCGTGCCGCCAGCGAGGCTCTGCTGCTGAGGGGCGGAGCCCAATTCGGATCGGCCATCTCCGCCTCTGCATACAGGGAATCTGCAGCTCTGAAGGCTTCCACCACTTCCTCCCGGTCCCCATTTCGGAGGGCGATCTCCCCTTCCTCTCTCTTCCTCTCTCCCCTTTGGAAAAGGGCCCAAGCCGCCACATCGTCGGTCCCGCGCCTAACCTGGCGAAGTTGGATCTCCTCTCCCAGCCACGACCGGAGGAGGGTGCTCACCTCTCGGGCCAGATCTTCTTGAAGGGCGAACAGATCGTCCGCTGGGCGCTCGAGAGTCTCCCGATTCAGGTCCGTCCCGCTGGCCCCGTCGATCAGGGAGACGTTTACCCTTACCGCGTCGCCCCGGCCCTCCACCACGCCGTCCACGATCGTTCCGGCCTTGAGCACCTTGGCGATGCTGTCAAAGGGCACGTTCGAGTCCCTGAACTGGGCCGACGCACTGGTGGTGAGAACGGTCAGCCCTTGGTTTTCCGATAGTTGATCGATGAGAGATTCGGTCAGGCCATCCGCGAGGTAGGAAAAGTCCTCACCTCGCGTCTGATCTCGGAAGTAGAGGACTGCCACGGTTCGGACCGGCAAGCCAAGGGCCTCACCCGCCTCTCGCCGGGCCTCGGTGGAATAATGGGATTGGACGGTCTTCCCTGCGATGCCGAAAGTCCCGAGGGCCACCACCACCAGAAGGCCGACCTCAAACTTGGTGAACTGCTGATTCCCTTTCTCACCGTGGAACCAACCGGCGATCAGTGCCACCAGGAACCCGCCGAAGTAGAGAACCAGAAGGACCCTGTAGACGATCTCCGGAAGCACACCCCGGTCGATGACTTCGCCGAAAATGCTCACGACCACCCACCCTGCCACGGCGTAGGAGGCCACGATCTGGACCAATCGGCGTTCTTTCAGTTCCTTCCAAGTAGACAAGGGCTCTTCTCCCAAAGGAGTCCATCCAACACCAGATAAGCACGGGAACCGGAGAGAATACCCGCCTTGCCGGAAAAAGTTGACCGCGGTGCTTCGATCTGGTATGGGCGCCCCCACTGGCGGGGGCGCCCCCGGTCACGAGAGCGCCTCCGCCAGCGGCGCTTCAGCGAACCACGAGGGTTCCTTCCGCCGATGAGTTGCCGACGGTAACCGTCACCGAGTAGGTGCCGGGGCCGACCGTTGCCATCCGCCCTCTTCCGCCGGCCGGGGATGGCTGAGCCCCTCCTCGAGTGAGGTTCCAGCTGACGGCCTGGAGACCCCCGGTTCCGGGACCCGACATCTCCGTGACCACCGCCCCGCCGCTGTCCCGGACCCGGATCAGTGCCTGGCTGGAGGGTTCACCGACCCAGTAACGGATTCCCGCTGTCCCCCCGGGGCTCCGGAAGCCCCTGGGGAGGCTCACCTCTCCGATCTCGAACAGGTGGACGGTTTCGGCCATGACGTCCGGGGTGAGGTTCTGGAGGGGCCGGACGTCCATGGCCCATACGCCACGCCCGTGGGTGGCGGCGACCATGATGTCTTCCTCTGGATGAATGACCAGATCCTGGTAGAAGGAAGAGGGCAGGTTGCCTCCTGGAAGGGCATGCCATTGCCCGCCTCCGTCCATGGAGACGTAAACGCCCAGGTCCGTCCCGACGTAAAGGACCTCAGGGTTCTTCGGATCTTCCCGTATGACATTCACGGGACCGGATGGGATGTTGGCTACGATGCTGGTCCAGGTTTCTCCATAGTCCGTCGACTTCCAGAGGTAAGGAGCGAAGTCGTCATCCCTCTTCCCATTCTGGGCCATGTATACCGTGCCTTCGTCGTACTTCGAGGCCACCAGCTCCGCCACCCACTTTTGAAAGGGAAGGCCCCGGTCGATCTCCTGCCAGTTGGCCCCGCTGTCATCGGTTCGCCAGACCCGCCCGTCGTCGGTCCCCACGTAAATCAGGCCGAACCGGAACGGCGACTCGGCGATGGAGAAGATGGTCTGGTAGGGGATGTCTCCATACTTCTGCGGGTCATTGTAGGTGAGGTCCGGGCTGATCCGCTCCCAACTTTCCCCCTGGTTCATGGACCGGAAAAGGAAGTTCATTCCGTGGTAGATGACCCGGGGGTTATGCGGGGAGATGATGAACGGCGCCACCCATTGGCCCCTGAACCCCAGCTCTCCGGCCTCTGGCCGAGGAACAATCCCCTGGGTCTCTCCGGTGGCCATGTTGGAGCGTTGAATGGTCCCGTAGAAACCCGCTGAGTAAACGGTGTTCGGATCGGTAGGATCGATGGCGTGGGAGCTGCCCTCACCTCCAGGCGCCCCTTCGAACTCCACGGCCGGAATATTGTTTCTCCCACGACTCAGATCCACGACGCCTCGGAAGCTCCCATGGTCCTGAACCGACCCGTAGACCCTGAAGGGCTCTCCCATGTCGTGGGCGATGTTGAAGAACTGAACCAAGGGGAGATTGTCATAGAAGGTGCGCCAGTTCTCACCCCCGTCATAGGAGATGGCCACCCCGCCGTCGTTTACGTTCACCAGGTATTCGGAGTTGGAAGGGTCGATCCAGAGACCGTGGTGATCCCCGTGCATACCTCTCAGGGACCGGAATGTCCTTCCCTGGTCTTCCGATACGTTCAGGCCCAGTCCCATCACGTAGATCTTGTCCTCGTCGTTGGGATCTACCCTCATCTGACCGAAGACCCATCCATAGGTGCCGGACATCCCCTCCATCATGCGGTTCTCCTCGCTGGTCCGGCGCCAGCTACCACCTCCGTTGTCCGATCGGAAGACGGTGGCCCCCTTGATGGTCGGGCCCCGAGGTCGTCCGTAGGCATCGGTCGCCCCCGCCGGTGCGTCGCTGGCCGTTTCGTAGTTATCGACGAACGCGTAGATAACCTCCGGGTTCGACCGGGCAATGTCGATTCCGATCCGGCCCCGATACCGAGGAGCTGGTAGGCCCTCGGTAACCTCGGTCCAGGTCTCCCCGCCATCGGTGGTCTTATGGATCGAGCTTCCGTCGTAGTCGGACTCGTTCCTTGGATCGTTCCACCTTTCCCGGATCCGCTGCCAGGTAGCAGCGTAAAGGGTGTTGGGATCGGTGGGATGCATGACCAGGTCGATCACTCCGGTCTGTTCATCGATGTACAGCACCTTTTCCCAGTTCAGACCCCCGTCCGTGGTCTTGTAGAGGCCCCGGTATTCGTCGTGGGTCCACTCGTGCCCGGAGGCGGCCACGTAAACGATGTTAGGGTTGGTGGGGTGGACGACGATTCGGGGTATGGTATGGGTCCCCTCAAGACCCATGTGGGTCCAACTCTCCCCGCCGTCCGTGGAGTTGTAGACCCCTGCCCCGGCCATTGAGCTCCGGAAGATGTTGGCCTCCCCCGTCCCTATCCAGACCACGTTCTGGTCCGAAGGAGAGACCGTGACATCACCAATGGAGGTGGACGGGCCTTGCTCGAACACCGGCTCCCAATTCACCCCTTCGTTCTCGGTTCGCCATACCCCTCCTGAAGCTCCGGCGACGTAGATCGTGTAGCTCTGCCCTTTTGGGGTAACCACGGCGATATCCGTCATGCGGCCGCTGACATTTGTCGGGCCGACGAACTGCCAGGGATGGTCCTTGAACGGGCTGGCATCGACCAAAGCCATGTGGGCCTCGTACATCTGGAGGCGCGCCTCGGGGTCCGTGGAGTGAATTCTCTCCTGCCCCGCCAGAGTCGCCGGGAGTGACAGAAGACAAAGGGTTACCAGGAGAAAAGGCTTCCTCAGGAAGGCCGACAGGCGGGTGGACATCGTCTCTCTCTCCGAAATGGGGAATGACATTCAAATCTCAGAGGGACTCGAAGCGTCCCTGGAAAAACCGTAGCTTTTCGGGTTCGTAGACAAAGCGGAGGCCTCTGATGGAGTCCCGCCGTTCCCAGACTCTGATCACGGCTTCCGCCACGGCTTTCATGTGATCGTTTGTATAGGCACGCCGGGGGATCGTGAGCCGGACCAGTTCAAGAGCAGGGCGGTAGTTTTCCCCAGTGTCGGGGTCCCTGCCTTTCGACACATTTCCCCTCTCCATGGACCTCACACCCGACTCCACATAGATCTCTGCCGCCAGGCGTTGGGCAGGGAACTCGTCCTGGTCCAGGTGGGGGAGGATCTTCCTGGCGTCCAAAAATATCGCGTGGGTTCCCGGCGGCATCACGATGGGGATCCCGGCGTCCACCAGGAGCCGGCCCAGGTACTGGGTTTGCTGCACCCTGGAATGGATGTGTCGATCATCGACCATCTCCACGACACCCCTGGCGATGGCTGCAAGGTCGGCCGCAGCCAGGCCTCCGTCCACCACATTCCCCTCGAAGACCCGGAGCATCTCCTCGGCCTCCCGAGCCCATTCCGCGTTGTCCCTGAAGGCGAGACAACCCCCGATGTTGATCAGGAAGTCTTTCTTGCCGCTGACCGTACAACCGTCACCGTACAGCATCATCTCTCGAACGATGTCCTTCACCGGTGTGTCGGCGTATCGGGGATCCTTCAGCTGGATCATGTAGGCGTTCTCTACCGTCCGTGTGGCGTCGAAAAAAACCGGGATGCTGGTGGCAGAGCAGTATTCATAGACCTCTTTCATGTTGTCCATTGAAGCGGGCTGGCCACCGGCAAGGTTCACGGAGTGCTCGAAAGACACATAGGCGATGCCCTCGGGGCTCCGCTCCTTGACCAACGAGTCGAGCTTCGAAACGTCGATATTGCCCTTCCAGGGAAACTCGCTCTCCGGATCATGGGCCTCGTCGACGATGACGTCGGCGAAGACACCGCCAGCCATCTCCTGATGAAGCTTGGTGGTGGTGAAGTACATGTTACCCGGGACCAGCTGACCCGGCTGGATTCGGGTTTGGCTGAGGATGTGCTCCGCCGCCCGTCCTTGGTGGGTCGGGATGATGTATTCGTATCCGAAAGTGTCCTGGAGGGTTTTCACGAACCTCGAGTATTCGTCACTGGTGACGGCGCTGGCTCGTACTCCTTCGTACGCGGCCCACTGGTCCACGCTCATGGCCGTCGTGCCAGAGTCTGTCAGGAGGTCGATGGCCACGTCAGCGGATCGGAGAAGGAACGTGTTGTATCCCGCGGCCCTCATGGCTTTTTCGCGGTCTTCCCGGGACAGGACCCCGACTTTCTCGATGGTGTGGATCTTGAAAGGGAACGTATCGAACGAGAAGAGCTCCAGATCGGGGAACAGCCAATGGTAGCCCATCTGATCCTTCCATTCCCCGTCGGACACCGTCTGGAGGCCGCCGATGCGGTCGCTTTGGGCGTGAAGCTGAATGATGGCGTCGGCTACCTGGTTCAACTGATCGTTTGTCAGGGAAAGGCGCGGCACCTGCACGGGAAGCAATGAGTCCTTCCCAACCAATCCCTGGGCGACCGTCCGGACGCCCGACACGAGGTACAGGGCCGCTGCCAGAGTGTCGTTTTGGTTCGAGTCCAGGTGGGGAAGAAACGCATCTGCCATGAGGTAGGCCCCGTCACAACCTCTCTCCAACGGGACTCCCCCGTCACGAAGACGTTGCGTGAACCGTTCATTTTGGTCCATGACCCAATGCACTTCGGCTTCGTCGACCATCTCCAAGATTCCTCGGGAGAGGCTTTCCATCGTTCGGCCAGCCATCCCGCCGTACGTGTGTAGGCCTTCGAAGACCACGACCTCGTTCATGAACTTCTCGTAGTCGTCGGGATTGTCGGTGGTGATCACCCCACCCGTGTTCGTCTTCGCATCCCGGCCTCCGTCGAAGAGGAAGACATGGGCGGTCTTGGCGATCTGCTTTACGATCTCCGCGATGGAACGGTCGGCCTGCCCTGGTTCGTGTTTTTGGATGTACCAAGCGTTCTTGGCAATCCGGGAGCCGTCGAGCATCAATCGGACCCCGTTCCGGTCGGCGAGGGCCCGGAGACGGCGCAGGTTTTCCAGCGAGAACGGGTGCTGACCGTCGGCGAATGCTTGAATCAGGAAGAACGGCACCGAGGACTCTTCAATGATCTTCTCGGCTTCGGCCAGGTCCGTGTTTCCCGTGAAGAGCGAATCGCTCTCGTCCCGGAGGTAGGGCGCCTGGATATTCCTTGGGGCCAAGAGGTCGATGGTTCCCTTGGAATTGGTGGGCACCGCTGATCCGGGCTCGACCATTGTGGAGACCACCAACTTCACCGAACCCAGGATATTGTGTGTGGGGCAGAGGTAGGTGTGTCCGAACACCTCGGCCACCGCAGCCTGGAGGGTCTCGAAGTTCCTCGACCCGGCGTATGCCTCATCCCCGACAAACTGACCCGAGAGCTGCTCCTGGCTCATGGCCCCGGTGCCATACGAGCACATGTCGAAGGTCACCTGAGATGGTGTAAGGTGGAACGTGTTGAATGCGGCGTCCGCCAGGTTCTTCTTCCTTTCCTGAATGGAAGGGAAGGAGAGCAGGCGGACCGTTTTGATTTTATGGGGTTCGTGGATTCCCACGGTTTTGTCTCCTGTCGACGACGTTTAGCGCCTCTTGATCGGGTGATCCTGCTCTTCTTCCGGCCCCCGGTTGAGAGCAGGGAACCTAGGAAAAAGGCCATTCCTTCGCACCCACCGACGTTTTTGATCTGTTGATTCCACTCAGAAGTTGTTGTACTTTTCTGTCGACAATCTACTGTAGATGACCAAAAGAAATGTGTAATGGCCAAATCCCGCTCAGACCTCCTTCAAGGCACCCTGGAGCTCCTCATCCTGAAGATCCTCTCGCTGGAGCCCATGCATGGGTGGGGAATCAGTGAGCGGATTCAGCTCCTCTCGGAGGAGGTGTTTTTGGTGAACCAGGGATCCCTTTACCCGGCCCTTCAGCGAATGAAAAGGAAGGAATGGATCTCGTCGGAGTGGCGAGTCACCGAAAACAACCGGAGAGCACGGTACTATGCCCTGACGCCGGCAGGGGAGGAGCAGCTGGGGAGGGAACGGCGTGCATGGCAGCGGTCTTCCACTGCGGTTGAACGGATCTTGGGCACCGCATAGGGAGGCCCGGGAAGCACGTTCGGCAGGGGATGGCGCCGGCCGAGGCCCGACGTCGGGCCTCTCTCGCTGTTCCGGGACTGCTGGTTGGTGTTGGTGTCGTGGCGGGATATCTTCCCGCCAGACGCCCGTCCAGAGTCAACCCTGTCGAGGTCCTCAAGAGAGACCGATACCTCGACCGAAAACCATCCCGGAGCATTCACAAATGTCCATCCGCCCCTCGGCCAGCATTCCCATCGAGACTGTTCCCGCAGGAAAAGCCGCTAGTCGACAGGTCCTCATAGGCCCGGACCTGGGTCCGAACTTCGCCCTGAGGAAATTTTCCATGGAGCCGGGGGGTGGAATGCCCCTTCACACCAATACGGTGGAGCACGAACAATACGTCCTGGGGGGGCGGGCTCGTGTGGTCATCGGTGAAGAGGTTCACGAGGTCCAGAAGGACGACGTGGTCTTCATTCCCGGTGGCGTCCCCCACTCTTATGAAGCCTTGGGGGAAGAACCCTTCGAGTTCCTGTGTATCGTCCCCAACCTCCCCGACGAAACCAAGATCGTGGACCTGGTGGTTCCGGAGGAAGAACTAGGCTGTTGAACGTCGCCTCATCCAGAGCCAGTAGACCGGGATGCCGGACGCGATCACCCCGAAGCTGAACAGGGTGGAGAGGGGTTGGGCCACCAGGGCGTTCAGGAGCATGCCCGCCGAAACCGCAAGGAAAAGGCTGGGAACCACGGGGTAGCCCCAGGTCCTGTAGGCTCGAGGGGCATCCGGTCGTTTCCGCCTCAATCGAAACACCGCCATTACCGCCAACATGAAAAACGGCCAAAGGCCGAGGATGAAGGCTTCGGCCAACTCCTCGAAGCTCCGAACGGAAACGAAGCAAACGCCCAGAACCGTGGCCGCAAGGATGGCGACATGGGGGGTACGTCCGGTAGGGTGGATGGCCCCTAACTGCCGAAAAAACAGACCATCCTGGCCCATGGCGAAGAAGACTCTCGGACCGCTCATGATCGTTCCGTTCAGCGCTCCGAAGGTGGAGAGAAGGACCAATCCCCCCACCACCGAAGCCCCACCTCCCCCCAGGGCAGCAGAAGCCGCGTCGGAAGCTACCAGGTCCGATGTAGCCATGACCTGAATGGGCAGAACGAAGAGGTAGGCCCCATTCAGGAGGAGGTAGACCCCGACGATGATGCCGAACCCACCGATGATGGCTCGAGGGAGTGACCTCTCCGGGTCCCGCACCTCCCCGGCGAGGTAGGTGGCGTCGGCCCAACCATCGTAGGCCCACAGGACGGCGATCAGGGCCACCCCGAATCCCGCCCAGCTCTCGGGAAGTACGGCTCCACCCGCACCTCCCTCGGGGAGGCCGGCGAAGCTCCCCGTTGAGGGGTCTCCCATCAAGAACAGGGCAAAAGCCAAGCCTACGAGGGCCAACACCTTCGCCGCCGTGGACAGGTTTTGGATGGCCGTTCCTAAAGCCATGGAGCGATAGTTGGCCGCACCCACCACCAAGAGGGTTGCCACGGCCATGCCCCGGACCTGGAGCTCGGTGAGGGGAACGAAGGTGGCCGCGTACGAGGCGAAGATCAAAGAGATTCCCCCGATCAGAGCCGGGTGGATGACCCACAAACGGGTCCATCCGAAGAGGAATGCCGGAAGGGGCCCGTAGGCTTCATGGATGTAGACGTAGATTCCACCGGGGCGGGGGAACATGACCGCCAGCTCGGCTACCGTCAGGGCCCCAAACAAGGTGAGGAGGGCACCGGCGATCCAGAGGAGGGCGACGGCACCCAGTGTGCCCCCTTCCGCCGCAGCCACCGATGGGACTCTGAAGATTCCGGAGCCGATGGTGGATCCGACCATTACCGCCGCCGTACTCCATGCTGAGAGTCGGCGGGGGAGGGATGTGACCGCCTTCTTCGATGCCCCGGATTCAGGCATTCGAGCTTCGTTCCCGCTCCAGGATTCCAGTGAGGCATCCGATGCTGCCGGCAGCCTTGCCGATCTCCCCCGCCTCCACCGTTCGGCAGGTGATCCCCCACCTCTGGCAGAACTCTTCCGTGATAGGGTTGCCGGCCGGCATGACGATTTCCCTTGGCCCCATGACTACGAAGTTGAAGGCGAAGCCGTACTGGGCCTCCGACTCGTCCGGGAGGTACGTCACCTGGAACCCGTTGGCCTCCAGGTCGCCGACGGCATCTTTGGGAAGGCGATCCCGCCAGACGATGGCCAGGTCCCTGTCCACGATGCGGAGTTGCCCCATGAGGTGCATGGTCCCGGGGGGCAGATGCGTCCGGAGGGCCTTCACCCCCATGTCACCAAGGGTGCTGGCGACCTGCCCTGCCCCCTCGGCGTTGGTTCTAAGACCTTCGGCCAGGAGGGCCGTGTCCGGCGTCAGCCACATCAAGTCGGCCCCCTCGAACGTACCTCCACCGCCCACTGAACGGACGATGGGTATCCCTAATTCGGCCAACGCCCGGGCCACCCACCTCTCCTCGCCGGCCCTTACGGACGAGGCTGGACGTCCCAGGATGGCGCCCTCCGGTGTCATGGCGAAGAGGTCCGCCGCGAAAAGCTGGTTGGGGGTCGGCTTCACGGTAGGTTCCACGTAAGCCACATCGATGCCCGCGGTTCGGAAGAACTGGGCCAGAGTGTCGTGCTGAGTAGAGATGGCTGTCGGATCGATGTCCCCCCGCATGAGGGAGGTCTCGGGATGGTCGAGAACCTCTTCCAGCTCCCGTCCGGGCCGATGTAGCAAGACCGATCTCAGGGGAAGCCACTCCGAGTCCAGGCCGCAGGGTCCCCACAAAGACCCCAGTTCATCCCTCGAACGGGTCTCCCGCGGCTCCCAACCGGGGCCTCCATACGCCGGTAGTGATGCTAGATCCGACATGGATCCCGTCACCTCCGTTTCCAGACGACTGCAGGGACCGTCCGGGGCTCACGGAATACCGGAAACACACGAGAAAAGAGCATCTCCCTGAACCAGTTCAAGATGGCTCGGGTGTTTGGCCGAAGGGATCCGGTTCCCGGTTGCCCGTTGGAATTGAACGCCACGATGGCCCCGGTTTTGGACTCGGGGTGGACATAGACGAAGGAGAAGAACGCCTTTTGGCTTCCCGTGTGGCCCACATAGCGGACGCCCCGGAATTCCTCCAGAAAGAAACTCGATGCCATGGACTCTCGGAGTTCGCCGGCCTCCTGGATCGGGACTTCCTCCTTCCACATCTCCTCGATGGACGTGCGGGCCAGTACCGTCTGGAAGGTCTTCCTCTCCTCTTCCGAACCGGAATCCGTGAGGAACGCCAGATAGCGTGCCATGTCTTTAAGAGGTGCGTTCAACCCCCCGTTGGAGACCGTAATGCCGGTGTTGAAGTCCAAGCCATTCGCGGTGGGCATCCCGTCTCGAATGGTGTAGTTGTTTGACCGGTAGGGAAGGAGATGGTAGGGGGTGAAGTCGAAGTAGCTTCGGTGCATTCCCAGGGGACGGAGAATGTTCTTTTCCACATAGACCTCCCACTCTTCCCCGGACAGGGTCTCGATCACTCTCCCCAAAAAGATGATCCCGGGGTTTGAGTACGACCACCGGCTTCCTGGCGGAAAGAGGATCTCGGTGTACGGTAGCATGGCCACGACCTGGTCCCACCCCGTAGGCTCGTGGGGATGCCAACTCTCACCTCCTCCCCAGGGCCAGGTCGGGCCTCGGAATCCCGAGGAATGGCTCAGGAGGTGCCGGAGGGTTATCTGATCCATGGGACCGAAGGGGTTATGGACCTGTGCCAGTTCCGGTACATACTCGACGACGGAATCGTCCAGTCCGAGAAGCCCCCGGTCACGAAGCTGGAAGATGGCTATGCCGGTCAGGGTTTTGGTGATCGATCCCCAGTGGTAGATCGTCGCCTCGTCCACCAGGCGGCTGGTTTCCAGGTCGGCGAACCCGAAGGTCTCATGAGCGAGGATCCGGCCGTCGTTGAGAAACGCCCAGGAGGCCCCCACCATACCGGTGGCCTCGAGGGTATCCTGGAGCTCGGAGGACACTCTTGCCCATGCCTCGTCGAACCCGGAGTTGGTCTGGGAAAGAAGGGAGTTGGGGAGGAGTGAGAGGATACAGACGCACACTCCCGAGGCCCTGAGGGATGCTGAGGAAACCATGATCCGCACTCGTTGAAGGACAGGGCAAAAGCCCGTTGGAGGATCGTCCCTCAGGGAGAATGCAGGATGGCAGGCTCGGGCGCAAAGCCCCCCGTTCGTGCTTCCGACCCGAGGTCAGCCACCCCGGGACGAGGACCGCCGGGTCTCGGAAAGGATCTGCCTGAACCGTGGGTCCGAACGGATCGAATCCCAGGCCGGATCGGTCCAGAGAGAAACGAGCTGCCGGTCGTTCTTTCTCACGGCCGATCTCAGCTCGCGGAAGGCGTCATCCACCCGATCCAGCTCCACGAAGGCTCGTGCGAGTTGGACTGGAGAGACCCGTTCTCCCATGGCCTCTCTTTCCAACAGATCTTCCACTCGCCACCCCCAGAATCCGGCTTCACCCTCGGCGGAGAGAAGCTTCCCCAGCTCCTGCAGCTTGGCCTTCTCAAGCTTGGCCTCTTCGGAGGGCCCCGATGTCGTACGGGCGATTCGCTCGCCCCGGACCTCCGCCACACCCTGGTAGTCCTCCTGCACCGTTTTGAGCGTTTCCAGGGCGTCCCAAGCCTCGGCGGCCTCAGGAGCCTGTTCGATGGCGGCCCGGATCAGCTTCTCGGCGCTTTCGAACTCCGAGGCGGCCTGGAGGCGCCGCGCGACGGCCAGGCGTTGGGAGGGTGACATGCCAGCGTCCCCCGGGGTCTTTCTCCCTTCCCGGACCACCAACCGGTGGAGTTGCCGACCGAAGTCGGAGGACGTCAACGCCACCTCCGCCTCCAGGACCGACGCCGGATCCCCCAGGCTTCGGATACCTTCGGGAAGGTCGATCCCGGGGATCCCTCCGATGGATTCCTGGAGGGACAAAAGAACCGCCTGGGCTTCCGCTGAATTCTCGTCCAGGCTTAAGGCGATTCGGAGGGGCTCCACGATGCCCGGTCCATCGAGGGTCTCGGCCGATGCCGAGTCGGCGGTCTGCATCCCCAGAGCGAACCTGGCCCCTGCCAACCCTGCGTAGGCCGGCGCGAAGCTCGAGTCCTCCTCGAGAGCCGCTTCGAAGTGCCCGATGGCGGAAGCCAACGCCTCCGGCGTGGCCTTGGACCTCTCGTACCGGCCCTTCATGTACTCTTCCTGAACCCGGGGGGTGGAGGCCACACGGGCTCGGGGCGGTTCCCACTCTTCCTCTGATGAGAGCTCGGCCTGGATTTCCCGAGCAATGGCCTGAGCCACCGTCCTTTGCAGGCCGATGGCGTCCTCCAGCGTCCCATCGTAGCTGTTGGCCCAGAGGTGTCGATCCGTGGGTCCGTGGATGAGCTGAACCGTAATCCTGACCCGGTCGCCGTCTCGAAAAACCGAGCCTTCCACTACCCCTTCCACGCCCAAACCGGCAGCGATGGTGGGCATGGTCTTCCCCGTCGCATCGAACTGGACCACCGACGTTCGGGAAACGACCCGGGCGGCACCGATCCGGCTGAGTTGGGAAATCAACTCTTCGTGGAGGCCGGCCGTGAAGTACTCCCCCCCCTCCTCTTCACTGAAGTCATCCAGGGGTAACACGGCCAACGACCGGACCTGGAGAGGGGGAGTGTCCAAGGAGGCCTCCGACACGAATCCTTCCTGGGACCCGGTCGGGGTGGTGGTCTGGGCTCGGAGCGTGTCTTGTACCGTCCACCAGCCCACGCCAGCAACCGTCAGAACGATCACCCCAAGGAGGGTCAAGCGGGGGAGCGTGGTACCAGTGTACTCCCGGGAGTCCCATGTGCGCTCTTCGTTCCCGGCCCGTTGAATGCCCTTCGGGGTGATGTCAAAAGCCCAGGCCAGGGCGAGGGCCAGCGGAAAGCCGAGGAATCCGGCTATCACCAACAGCCTCAGTGCCCAATCCGGGGCTCCGAAGGCCGGGAAGACGATCTCTCCCAGCTGGAGGAGGACAAAAACCACGGCGGCATACGCGAAGACCGTCCGCCAAACCCTTCTCCGGCCAGCTTCCTCGAGGAAGTGGCTGACACGTTCGAACAACCCTGATTTCGGGAATGATCCCGTCCCCGTCTTCATCCTTCTTCAACTCCCCCCTGAGATCCGCTCCGAAATCCGTGGTCGCTTTCTTTTGAGAGTTCGGGTGGACCAGCCTGTTCTTGCCTCCCTCGTATATATAGAGACGCGTGAGAGGGTCGTTTGGTTGGCCCAATCGGGCCAGCCCCGTCAGCTTTTACCGCTTCCTTACGCGGTCGATCACCCCCAAAAGGCTCCTGATTCCGATGGGCCTTGACCCCGATCTCCCAAAGGAGTTCTTTCCCAGGTTCACGACTCTCTCGTTCCTTTCCGCACTCGGGAGCCGATCCCGACAACCCGCAGCTCTGGCCATGTCCTCTACGACCAACCCGGATGTCCTCGTCGTCGGCGGTGGGATCGTCGGCCTTGCGGTTGCCCGGGCCGCCCGTTTGCGGTGGCCCGACGCTTCGGTGGTCTTGTTGGAAAAGGAGCCCGAAGTCGGGCTACACGGTTCGGGACGGAACAGCGGCGTCCTCCATGCCGGCTTCTACTACACGGCCGACAGTCTCAAGGCGCGTTTCTCGAGAGACGGGACCAAACAATGGACCGAGCTTTGCCTCGAGAGGGGCCTGGCCATCAACCGGTGCGGGAAACTGGTCGTGGCAAAGGGACCGGAAGAGCTGGACGGGTTGGAGGAGTTGAAGCGGAGAGGACACCGGAACGGCGTGCAGCTCCAGGAGGTGTCGCAGGAGGAAGCACGGGAAATCGATCCGGCCGCAAAAACCTTTCAGAAGGCCCTCTTCTCCCCAACGACGGCTTCGGTGGACCCGGCCCAGGTTACACGGGCCTTGGCCGCGGATGCCCTCGAGGCTGGCGTGGAGCTGGTGTTCAACGTCCGGGCCCTGGGCAGGAAAGGAGCCGCCTTGTCCACGACGGCGGGCGATCTCACCCCGGGGTACCTGATCAATGGCGCGGGGTTGTACGCAGACAAGCTCGCCCAGGCCTACGGGTTCGGGGAAGAGTTCGCCATCCTGCCTTTCAAGGGGATCTACCTGTATGGGGATCCCCAAAAGAGACGACCTCGGGTACACATCTACCCCGTCCCGAAACTAACGAGGCCGTGGCTCGGGGTTCACTTCACCATCGGGGTGGAGGGTCAGGTGAAGATCGGCCCCACCGCCATTCCGGCTTTCTGGAGAGAGAACTACCGGGGCCTGGAGAACCTGGATTTGAAAGAAGCCATTTCCATCCTCGGGATCGAGGCGGGGCTCTTCCTGCGCAACGATTTCGAGTTCCGTGAGATCGCCATTGAGGAGCTCAAGAAGTACCGCCGGCGGGTGCTGGTGGAACAGGGCGCCCTCCTGGTGGATGGAACTCCCATGGAAACTTTCCGTACTTGGGGGAAGCCGGGGATCCGGGCTCAACTCTTTCACAAGAAAGAGCGGACGATGTTGATGGATTTCGTCCTCGAAGGGGACGATCGATCCCTTCATATCCTGAACGCGGTGTCACCGGCCTTCACCTGCGCGCTCCCTTTTGCAGAGCACGTTCTGGACGAGATGGAAGCTCGGACCCGTTGAGCGGTCGCCGAGGGTGGGCGGTCCAGGCGGTTCGGAGTACCGGCACCCACTTCAAGGATCGGAATCACATGCAAGCGATGTCCTCCAGGCTCCTTTCGGCGGTCTTTTTCACGCTCCTGGCTTTCGGCCATCTGGACGCCCAGTCCTCGTCCGGGATGAGTTCCGATGCCTACGGAGATCTCGTCCGACGTGTCTTGGACACCACCCCTCTGGTGGACGGCCACAATGACCTCCCCTGGGAAATCCGGAACTCTGCCGCCATGGACGTGGAGGCGTATGACCTTCGCAGCCGCACCTCGGGCCATACCGACCTCGAGCGCCTCCGGGCCGGAGGAGTGGGAGCCCAGTTCTGGTCGGTCTACGTCCCCTTCGAGGCGGTCCAGGAAGGCGCTGCCAAGGTCCAGCTGGAGGAGATCGACATCGCCCGGCAGATCATCTCACGGCACCCGGATCATTTTGAGCTGGCGCTCAACCCGTCCGACGTGGAGCGGGTATTCGGGTCTGGAAGAATCGCTTCCATGCTCGGGATGGAGGGAGGGCACGCCATCGAGAACTCCCTGGGGGCCCTTAGGGCGTTCTTTGACTTGGGTGTCAGGTATATGACCCTGACCCACGGCGGGACCATCGACTGGCTCGATTCGGCCACGGACGAGCCCCGACACAATGGCCTCACACGCTTCGGCGCCGAGGTCGTCGGCGAGATGAACCGGCTCGGAATGCTGGTAGATCTTTCCCACGTGTCGCCAAAAGGTATGGCCGATGTATTGGACGTGACCGAAGCGCCGGTGATCTTTTCCCACTCTTCGGCCCGGGCGCTAACGGACCATCCCCGGAACGTGCCGGACGAGATTTTACGGCGGCTTCCCCGGAACGGTGGTGTGGTCATGGTGACCTTCGTTCCATCGTTCATCAACGAAGCCGTCCGGACGTACGAAGGTCCGGCCGGTGGCGCCCCCCGGGCCACCCTAGGG
>JABDNZ010000442.1 GCA_013043565.1 Gemmatimonadota bacterium
AAGCCCTCCCTGCAGATACTCTCATGGTGCTGGCCAGCGATCACGGCAACATCGAGGACGTGACCAAAGGCCACACCCGGAATCCGGTCCTGGGCCTCGTGATGGGAGCCGGGGCGAAGAGCCGGGCAGGGGGCCTGACCAGCATCACTGAGATCCCCACCCTGATCCTGGCCACTCTGGAGGCCGAGGTCTGACGGCTTCGACCTTCCTGTCCATGTAGCCGCCCCAGCCCCCGGCGGATCTTTGCCGGGTGAAGACTGGTCCGAAGATCCTGGGGGAACTCCTGGTAGAGGCCGGGGCCACGACCCGAGCCGAAGTCGATCGGGCCCTGGCCGGGCAGCCCGGCTCGGGCCTTCGGCTGGGAGCCCTCATGGTCCGGCACGGGTGGGTCGACGAGGAGGCCGTGGCTCGATGCCTCGCTCTCCAGCTGGGCCTCCCCTATGAAACGCCACCCCTGGATCCCTCCCCGGAGGCGCTGAGTACGGTCCGGCCGGAGCTGGCCCGCCGAGGCAAGGTCCTGCCCCTCTCGACCTCTGGCCGGAGCCTACGCCTGGCCATGGCCGATCCCCTGGATTTGGGGGTGGTGGATGACGTTCAGTTCCAGAGCGGCCGTCGAGTGGAGCCCGTAGTGGTGTCCGAGGGGGCCTTGCTCGACGGCCTGGCACGGACCCTGGGGGCGGAGCTCCAAGGATTGTTGGAGGAGCTTCCCCACCGGTGGCAGGGCGAGGAGGTGGAGGAGAGAGCCCGGGACCTGGAGCGGGCGGCCCGTTCCGCGCCGGTGGTGAGGTTGGTGGACCACATCCTGGCCCGGGCGGTGAACGCCGACGCCAGCGACGTCCACATCGAGGAGCACGAGGACGGAATCAGGGTCCGGTATCGGCTCGACGGAATCCTCAGAACGGAACTGGGCCTTCCCCCGGCGAGCATGGATGCCGTCCTCTCCCGTCTCAAGATCATGGCCGGCATGGACATCTCCGTGAAGCGGAGACCCCAGGACGGTGGCATGGCGTTCGAGCGTGGAAAGACCGCCCTCACGCTCCGAGTCTCCTCCCTCCCGGTGAAGGGGGGAGAGAAGATCGTGGTGCGGATCCTGGACCCGGCGAAGGCGCCGCGAAGTCTGGACCAACTGGGGCTCACCGACCAGGACCTCCGGCGCCTTCGAGGCCTCATGAAGACAGGTCAGGGAGTCATTCTGGCGGCGGGGCCCACGGGGAGCGGAAAGAGCAGCACCCTCTTCGGCGCCCTGGGGGAGCTGGACAGAGAAGGCTGCAATCTCGTGACCCTGGAGGACCCGGTGGAGTACCGCCTGCCGGGAGCAAACCAGGTCCAGGTGAACCCCAAAGCGGGGTTGACCTTCCCCGCGGCCCTCCGATCCGTCCTCCGCCAAGACCCGGACATCATCATGGTCGGCGAGATTCGAGATCGGGAAACGGCCGAGATCGCCATGGCTGCCGCCGTCACCGGCCACCTGGTTCTCTCCACCATCCACACGGTCGACGCCCCCGGGGCTATCACCCGGCTCCTGAACATGGGCGTCCCCTCCTACCTCCTGGCCGGGGGTTTGGCCGGCGTGGTGGCTCAGCGGTTGGTTCGGCGCTTCTGCCGGCGATGCCGGGGTGGCGATGCCAAAACGTGTCGGGATTGCCACGATGGGTATCGGGGTCGGACCGGCGTTTTCCAGGTCCTGGTGATGACCGACGGCCTCCGGGAGCATGTGGTGAGCGGGGCTTCCCTCGGGACCCTTCGGCAGTTGGCGACCCGGGGAGGAATGTTGTCCCTGAAGGAGGATGCACTCCGAAAGGTGGCCGAGGGCGTGACCTCCCCCCACGAAGTCGGTCGGGTGATCCACGGGGATCGGGGCGTTTCACTCCCGTGTCGGGAATGTGGAGGCGAGGTCCCGCTGGGCAGCCATGGGTGCCCCTGGTGCGGGGCAGGTCGCATCAACGCCTGCTCCTGCGGGGCCCAGCTCCGGCCCCGCTGGCGTTTCTGCCCGAATTGCCTGCGGAAGAACGTGTCTATTTGACCCGGGATGATCGGACCCTACCTTTTCCCTCTATCATGTTCAAGATCAAGAGCTTCCAACGAAGAATCCTCCTGGCGCTCCTGGGGGTCGGCCTGGTCCCTGCCGTCATCCTCCTCCTCGTCGGGACCGGCCTGGCCCAGTACGGGGTCACGTCGGCCGGGACCGCGGGGCCCTGGAGCTCGGTGGGAGAATCCGGACAAGCCCTCATCACGGCCGTGACCGAAGCAGAAGTCACCGACTCCGCCGTCCTGGAAGCGTCCCGAGCCCACCAGCAGGCCCTCTCGGAGAGCCTCCGGATTTCTCGGGTTTTTGAAATCATCGCCCAGCGGGTTTTTACCCTCCTGCCCCTGTTCGCCCTGGTCCTTGCTCTGGTCATCGGAGGCCTCTCCTTTTGGGCCGCTCGGCAGCTTTCCCGCGGGTTCTCCCGGCCCATCCAGGATCTCATCGGTTGGACGGAGCTCATCGGACAGAACCAACCTCTCCCGGTCCCGGGCCCCGACGATTCTCGAGGAGTCCGGGAGTTCGCCCGCCTTCGGGAAGCCCTCAGGGCCATGGCAGACGATCTGGAGAGGGGAAGACGGGAGGCCATCCAGGCCGCGAAGCTCCGGAGCTGGACCGACATGGCCCGGAAAGTCGCCCACGAGATCAAGAATCCCCTTGCCCCAATGAGGATGGCTGCCATCACCGTGAGCAGCGCCGAGGATGCCGACAGCAAAGAGGCCGGAGCCGTTCTCCTGGAGGAGATCGGCCGTCTGGACGAGATGGCTAGGACCTTCTCCCAGTTCGGGAGGATGCCCGAGGGGCCTCCCTCCCAGGTAGACATGACCGAACTTCTCGAACTATTGATCCAACAACACGAGGGCGTCGGTCCCGAGTTGAGCTTCGACACCACCGGCGACCTCCCCCTCATCACAGCCCACTACGACGCCCTCCTTCGCTCCTTCAGGAACCTCCTTCTGAACGCCATGGATGCAGCTGGGGCGGAGGGCGCGGTCCAGGTCCGGGCCGCGGTAGAAGGGGACATACTCTCGGTGGAAATCCAGGACTCGGGCCCGGGGATACCTCCTGACGACCTGGGCCGGATCTGGGAACCCGAGTTCTCCACCAAGAGTCTGGGGACGGGATTGGGGCTCCCCATGGTCCGGCAGACGATCCGGGCCCATGGCGGCCGGGTAGAGGGCCGAAACAACCCCCAGGGGGGAGCCGTATTCCTGATTGAGCTTCCCTTGGAGGGGCGATCCCCCCAGGAGTGACCTGTATGGATATCCTCATCATCGACGACGAAGGGAACCTGAGGAGGATGCTCCGGGCCCTCCTGGAAGGGGAGGGCTACTCGGTGAGAGAGGCGGAGTCGGCCGAGGAGGGGATCGGGGAAGTGGAAAGGGAGGTGCCGGAGGCCATCCTCCTGGACCTCATGCTACCCGGGATCTCAGGGCTGGAAGCCCTACCCCGGATCGGGGATCTGGCTCCTGGGGTTCCCGTGGTGATGATGAGCGGGAAGGCCACTCTCGGGGACGCCGTCCGGGCTACCCGGCTGGGAGCCTTCCACTTCATCGAAAAACCCCTCACCCCCGAGGCCGTCCTTCTTACGGTTCAAGGCGCTCTGGAGGTGAGCCGGGCCAGGGACCTCTCCCGAGCCCTCCGTGAGGAGCTGGGCCCCGAAGCGGAGTTGGTCGGCCGCTCCCCGGGCATCAACCGAGTCCGGGAGTTGATCCAACGGGTGGCGCCCACCGAGGCCCGTGTCCTCATCACCGGAGAGAGCGGGACCGGGAAGGAGCTGGTGGCCAGTGCAATCCACGCCCTCTCCCGCCGAAAGGGGCGGGCCTTCGTCCGGGTGAACAGCGCCGCCATACCCAAAGACCTGGTGGAAAGCGAGATGTTCGGCCACGAGCGGGGCGCTTTCACCGGAGCCACCGAACGGCGCAGAGGCCGATTCGAGCTGGCACACCGGGGCACCCTCTTTCTGGACGAAGTGGGGGATCTGGGCCCCGAGGCACAGTCCAAGCTCCTCAGGGCCATCGAAACCGGCGTGGTGGAGCGGGTCGGTGGGGCGAAGGCCCTCGAGGTGGACGTCAGGGTATTGGCAGCCACCAACCACGATCTCCGGGGCCAGGTGGAGGAGGGGTCCTTCCGTCAGGACCTTCTCTTCCGCCTTGAGGTGGTACCCATCCACCTCCCGCCCCTCCGGGAGCGGATGGAGGATCTTCCCCTCCTGGTCGCCCATACCCTTAAGCTTCTCCGAAAGCGGAACGGGCTTCCCACACCCAACCTCACTCCCAAGGCCATGGACGCCCTGCACCGATACCCCTGGCCCGGTAACGTTCGGGAGCTCATGAACATCCTGGAGCGCCTGGCCATTCTGAGCCCAGGGGACCCGGCCGGGACTGAGGATGTGGTGAGGCTCCTTCCCGTCGCTCCCCCGGGAGCCGACGCAACCCCTGGGTACCAGGAGGGCGACCCCCGACCTCTTCGGGACCGGCTGGACGACTACGAGCGGGCCCTGATCCAGGGAGCACTGGACGGATCGGCCGGAAACGTTGCCGAGGCCGGGCGCCGCCTTCAGACGGACCGCCCGAACCTTTATCGGCGGATGAAGAGGTTGGGACTCCGAACCCCCTAGCCCCTGCTGTGTCGAACTGCGACACTTCCGGGTAGAATCGAACCACACACGTCACCCTTCACGACCCAGGACATGGCCGTGCAACACTCAGTCGAACCTGACCTTACCCCGTTTCCTGGATCGTGGTACGAGCCCTGCCTAAGGACCCTTCAACTACACGCAGGACTCTCACAAGGGAGAGCACGATGAAGAAGGGTTTGGTGTTCCTGGCGGGGATCGGATTGGCCCTCGGGCCTCCCGCCCTGGGACAAGAACGCATCGAAGAGGCGGACCTTCCTCGGATCGTCGAGGAGGACGTCATCAACTTCTTCAACGATCCGGCTACCATCCACTTCACCGGCCGGGCCCGAATCCCCACGACCCGCGTCGTGGTGGGAGATGTGGCCGCCCTCGGCGGGCCGTTCACCATAGCCGGAGAGGTGGACGGTGACCTGGTGGTGGTGAACGGCGACCTGGTATTTGAAACCGGCGGGGTGGTGACCGGGAGGGTCCTCGTTGTGGGTGGTCGGGTTTTTGGCGAGGACGTAGCTGACATCGGCGCAGATCTGCGGATCTTCGACCAACCCCTCCGCTACGTGCAGCGCGGCGACCGGATCGCCGCGGCTGGTCGACGAGAAGACCGAGAGGGATATGGCCCCGACTTCCCCTGGGGTGACGCCAGGTTCACCGTCAAGTCGGGCCAGAACTACAACCGCACCGAAGGACTCCCGGTCATGTTCGGCCCATCGTTCAGGACAGCCGGGAGAAATCCCCTCCGCCTGGATCTCCTGGGTATCTGGCGGACGGACATGGGCTTCGAGCTCAACGAGGACGCCTTCGGGTACCATCTCCGGGCCGAACAGGCCCTGGGAGGCAGAAACAGCATCTTCATCGGGGGCACGGTCTACTCCGTGGTTGACCCAATCGAGGACTGGGGAATCACGAACCTGGAAGCGTCCCTCGCCACATTCATCCTCCATACGGACTTCCGGGACTACTATGAGCGCCGGGGATGGAGTGTGTTCGGGGAGGTCGAGTTCCCCTACACCCCGGTGGAGCTCAGGGTCGAGTATTTCGACGAAGATCACGACTTCATGCCGGTGGCCAGCCCGTGGTCCATCACGAAGAACGATGACCCGTGGCGCCGCCAGCCCCTCGTGGCCGAGGGAAGAGCACGGTTCCTGGAGGGCACCGTCGTGGTGGACACCCGAAACGACCGAGGTGATCCGTCGGACGGCTGGCTGGCCAGGGCCAGCGTCCGGAGCGGGCTCGGGGGAGACCTCTTCATCCCTGCCCACCTGGTGTCGGCCGATGGTCCGCCGGAAACCATCGAACCCCAGGAGTTCGACACGGACTTTTTAACCGGTTTCCTGGATGCCCGGCGGTACCTGAGGATCAATCCAGGGGCTTCCCTGAACATCCGGGCCGTGGCCGGTGGAGCCTTGAACGACACACCTCTCCCGCCACAGCTCCAGCACACCATCGGAGGCGTCGGATCCCTTCCGGGGCATGCCTCTTTCGGCCAGGACTGCGGGGCCAGGGACGTGTCCAGGGTCTACGACCACCCAATGGAGGATGGAATCATCCGAAGTGAGGTCTTCCCCTCCTACGGTTGTGACCGATTTGTCCTCTTTCAAGCCGAGTTCCGGGGCCACCTCTTCATGGACTGGAGCCCCGGATGGGACGAAGAGGGAGATCCGTGGGATGACGACTGGAACTGGTACCCGGACATCGACTTCTCCCCCAATTGGGCAGCCTTCTTCAACGCCGGACGGGCCTGGAACATCGGGGACGATGATATCGACACCATCATGGACGTAGGCGTGGGAATCTTCTTCGGGGATTTGGGCATCTATTTCGCCTATCCCCTTACCGAAGACGAGAACGGAGATCGGGACGGAAACTTCTTCATCCGACTCAGCCGACGGTTCTAGCGGCGCCCTGGTGAGGACCGCCGCCACCATCCTGTTGGCATCAGCCCTCCTGGGCTTCCAGGCCCATGACCTGGCGGCCCAGGAGTCGGAACCCCTGCGCTTCGATATCGCCGCGGAGACGGGCGAAGCCATGGTGGAGGTCGGGGACATCTTCTCCGACCCGGACCTGGTGGAAGCCGTTCGTTCCGGTTTGCCCCTCAGGGTCCTCCTGAGGATTCAGCTGTGGAAGAACGGTTTCTTCGATAGCCAGAAGGGGCAGCACGAGTGGAGAGCCACCGTCGTCTACGATCCCCTCACGCGACGATACCGGATCCAGACGTCGGAAAGGACCGGGGCCGAAGTCGAGGTGAACACCCTCGAGGAAGCCCAGGGCGCCCTTCAGCTCACGCTGGACATTCCCCTCCGACCCCGTGAATCGGGCCGCTTCTACTATGTCGCCGCAGTGGAAATGAAGACCCTGTCGCTCAGCGATCTGGAGGAGCTCCAGCGATGGCTTCAGGGGGAGCTGGCCCCGGCGGTGGCCGGAGACCGGGACGTGGAGGGTGCTCTGGCTACGGGAGTCCGGCGAGCCTTGGTGAGGATGCTGGGCCTCCCGGCCAAACGCTTCCAGGTCCAATCCCCCAACTTCACCGTGGAGATCGGGAACCCCGGGAACGCTAGGGCCGATGGGGCCGACGGGCCTCCCCTCACCCCTTCCTGGACCAACGCCGGGCGGTCAGCTTCTCTACCCGGTCCCTCCTGACCGCCACGCCGATCCCGGGCCCGCCGGGCACCGGCATCATTCCGTCCTTCATCACGAACTCCGGCTCGACGATGTCCTCCGCCCAATAGCGCCGGCTTTCCGAGATGTCCCCTGGAAGGAGGAAGTTGGGAAGAGAGGCCAGAGCCAGGTTGTAGGCACGCCCAACCCCGGACTCCAGCATCCCTCCGCACCAAACGGGCACGTGGGATTCGGCGCAGAGGTCGTGGATCTTTCGAGAGGACGAGA
Organism: Gemmatimonadota bacterium; assembly: GCA_013043565.1. Classification (GTDB taxonomy): domain Bacteria; phylum Gemmatimonadota; class Gemmatimonadetes; order Longimicrobiales; family Gaopeijiaceae; genus JABDNZ01. The sequence goes on from JABDNZ010000442.1 coordinate 7,545, forward strand.
AGCCCCCAACTCGCCCCGGCTTGATATTGATGATCCTCCCGCTGCCGAGATCCAATGCCAGCCGGGCATCCCCGGGGCCCCGGATGGACTCGTCCAGACAGACGGGCGTCTTCAGCTGGGCCTGGAGGATGGCGTGCTCCCGCAGGTCATGGTAGGCCAAGGGCTGTTCCACCATCATGAGGTCCAGCCCGTCCAGTTCCTTCAGCAGTGGGACGTCGTCCAGGGTGTAGGACGAGTTGGCATCCGCCATGAGGGGCGCGTCGGGGTGAGCCTCCCTGACCTTTCCCACCATCTCCACATCCCTTCCGGGCTTGATCTTCAGCTTGATCTTCCGATAGCCCTGGGAGAGACGCTCCTCCACCTGGTCCAGGAGCTCCCGATCGGTCCCTTTGAGGCCCACGCTCACACCCACCGGCACTTCTTCTTGGGTGCCACCCAGGAGGGTCGCAAGTGAAACCCCCTTCTTCACAGCCTCCAGCCCCCAGGCGCCCATCTCCACGGCCGCCAGGGCCATGGGGTGCCCCCGGATCCATGAGGCGGGCTTCAGGACGGAGGCCGGCGTGGCGAACTCCACCCCCACCACAGACGGGAGCACGTAGTCCGTGAGGATATGCCAGGCGGTTTCCGGAGTCTCATAGGAGTAGTTCGGCGCCTCCGCAGCCACACACTCGGACCAAATCTCCCCGTCCTCGCTCTCAAAACGAAGAAGGATAATCCGTCGCTCGTCCCACCCACCCGTGCTGATCTCGAATTTTTCTTTCAGCCGCAGGTGCACCTCCATCAATTCCACTTCTCGAATCTTCATGACACCGAATCTCCCACCTTGGCCTCCCCCCGCTCCAGCAGGTAGAAGGACACGGGCTCACCGCGGAAAAACTCCTGGACCTCGTATCCCCGAGAGAGGTAGTGGGAGAAAACTCCCCGGGTGGCCTCCCTCCACCGGACGGCCAAGGCCAAGTCGTCGTCCATGATGGGCTCTATGTCAGCCGGAATCGCCACCAGGAGGCGGGGGTCCTCCAGATCCAGGTCGGGAGATCCGGGCTGAGGGAAGTCTCCAACTTCCACCACTGGAAAGACCTGGGGCACACTGACGAACTCGGTCGGGTCGACAGCAGCGGTACCGCCGGCTTCGGACAGTCGAGCCTCCACTCGTTCCGAGTCCAAGCTCCATTCGGCCACGAAACGATCCGTCCCCACCCCTCGGTGGAGGGGCGAGTCCGTGTCTCCGTACATGTCCTTCACGTACTCCCGACACACGATGCCCAGCTTGTTGAAGTTCACATGGGCGTTCCTGCCCTGAAGGGGATCGAAGGTCCACCGCATCTCCCGGACCCCCCGATCCAACATCACTTCCCGCTGGTACCACTTCAGGTAGGCGCCGAGGCCTTTGTCCCGGCCGCTCTTCCGGACTGCGAGCATGTCGGACCAGTGGACCAGTTCCCCTTCGACCGGGCCCGTGATACCGAACACAAACCCGTGCATGAACCCCGACTCGTCGAAGGCGCCGGCGGCCAGCCCCCCGAGACGGTTCGCGATCATCAGGATCGCCGACGGGACCTTCTCCGAGAAACCCTCGCCCCACACCTCCTCCTGGAAGTCGGCGCACGCTTCGTATTCCTCCAGACAGGAGAAGGGCCGGATGGTCAGATCGTCAGGCATGGCACTCCTCACGGACCCAGAAGGAGGAGCCGGGCCAGGAGAGCGCAACGCTCCACCTGCTTATCCACGAAGAGGAACTCGTGGGAAGCGTGGGCTCCGTCCCCGACGGGGCCGAGGCCGTCCAGGGTGGCCGTATATTGGGAGGTCGTGTTCCCGTCGGACCCGCCCCCGGCCATGGCTTCTTCCAACTCCAACCCCAGGTCCCGACCGGCGGCCTGGGCCGCTTCCCAAAGGGCCCTGTTGCGGGGGGTGGGCTCCAGGGGCGGAACGTGGAAGCCACCCTCGATTTCCAGGGAGGTTCCCGGGACGGTCGTGGTGAGAGCCCGGATCTTCGCTTCGATCTCCTCCCCGTCGGCCATGGACAAGACCCGGACGTCCACCTCTCCCTCGGCCTCCGGCGCGATGACGTTCGAACGGGTTCCTCCGGAAATGACCCCGACATTCACCGTGAGGCCCCGGTCCAACTCGGTCATGGCGTGGAGTTTCGGAATCAGGTGAGCCAATTCCAGGATGGCGCTGGCCCCCCCGGTGGGATCGAGGCCGGCGTGGGCGGCTTTACCCGTCACCTTGAGGACGAACCGCCCCCAGCCCTTCCTCACCGTCTTCAGCTTGCCATCCATGCCCATCCCCGGCTCGGGAATGAAGGCCCGGCAGGCCTCCTGGGCGGCTTTTCGAATGGCCGGTGACGACTCGGGGCTCCCGATCTCCTCGTCGGAGTTGATGAGGACCACGGGCGTCACCTCGGGCTCCAGCCCGAGCTTCCTGAGGATCCGGAGGGCGAAGACGATCTGGGTGAGTC
>JABDNZ010000449.1 GCA_013043565.1 Gemmatimonadota bacterium
GAGCCCCAACCGGAGCCCCAACCGGAGCCCCAACCGGAGCTTCCGAGGAAAGAGCTTCCCCCCTGGCTTCTGACCATGGAGTCTCCGGTCCTCGAAACACCGCCGTTTTTGGATTTCGGGGATGGAGCGGGAAACGTGGACCCTGGACCGGAGGCGGAGGTCGGGCCCGAAAGAGAACCTGACGTCGAGGAGGAGGTCGGAGCCGGAGTTGCCGGACTTTCAGGATCTCTCGGTGATGCGGTGGCCGCCATCCTGGACGCCAACATCTTTGGTGGAGAAAAAGACCGTCTCATCAAGGCACTGATTGGAAGAACGTTCGAAATCATCCTGGAGGTGAAGAGGGTGGACCGCAGCTTGCGAGCCTTCTCCGTACCCGGGTACCGGAACGGGCAGACCGTTACGGGAACGGTGCTTGACTCAGACCTGGAGGTGGCGGTCTTCTATCCAGAGGAACGGAACGAAGAAGTGAAGGGATGGGAGCCGGGCTCTTCCCACGGCGTGGTGGGAGAGGTGGGTCATTGGGATCGTCTCCGAAAGCGTCCGGAACTCCTTGCCAAGAAATAGAGACTGAAGAGGCTGATCCTGGTTCTGATGATCGCTTTGGGTGGGGCCCTGGGTGCGGTGGCCCGGTACGGGTTGAGCGGATGGGTCCAAACCGCTTTGAGCACGACCTTCCCGCCGGACAACGAGCGCTGGAAACACCGAATAGAGGGGCTGGAAGCCGTGGAGGATCCTCCGGGGGACGAGTAGCGCCCCCGGTTAGCCGGGAAGGAACTCCTGGATAGCCTGGCTCACTTCACCCGGTGCGTCTTCCTGGATGTAGTGCTTCGCGTTTAACCGAACCACACCGGCGTTCTCGAAGTCCCTCAAGAACGTGTCCATGAAAGCGGGCGTAAAAGCCAGGTCCTCCATTCCCCAGGTCAGGAGCAAGGGAGTGTCTCGGAGGTGCCTTCTGACATTGATCTCGACCTGGGCCAGCCAGTTGGCCGAAAGACCGATCTGTCTGGCGAACTCGGCAATCCCTGCCCGGCTGTCTACGGTGGGGAAAGGCCCCCGGTAGTGCTGGAGAACCTCGGCAGCTAGCGGATGTTTGACTCCGAGCGGGATGATACGCTCGACAAAGAGGTTCTTCTTGTGGATCAGACCCTGAACGTATCCGGTGGATAGGATCCAACTGAAAGCTTTCAGGTGGAGCGCTGTGGTAGGCCAGTACCAGGTGTTGCCCATGACGAGGGCCCTTATCCGATCCAGCTCTTCCACCGCCACCCGCATCCCGATCGGTCCTCCCCAATCATGGCCCATGATAGTGAGGTTCTGGAGGTTTCGATCCCGTATGAATCTTCTCACGGCTCGGGCATGTTCCTCGGGCGTATACCGATAGTCCAAGGGGTGGCTGGACAACCCGAACCCCGGGAGATCCAGTGCGATACAACGGAACCGCTTCTTGAGACGGATGATGATGCCGCGGTAGAGGAAGCTCCAGGTCGGGTTACCGTGAAGGAAAAGGATCGGCTCTCCCTCTCCCTCGTCGATGTAGTGGATCTTCCCCTTCGGATCGCCGTACCACCGCGATTCAAAGGGAAATAGGCGGGAGTCCGGTTGGAAATCGATGGAGGTCATGGTAGCTCTTTTTTGAGAAAACTCCTCTCAAATGCGCCGAGGCCTCTCCACCGTCCGCTCATTCCTGACGTTCCCAGTGTTCAGGGTGGAGGCTGGTTCGAACATTAACAGGTGCACCTCCTCTTCGGCGACCGGTCTATGCTCCACGCCCCTCGGCACGACGAAACACTCTCCCTCTTCCAGCTTCACCGTTCGATCTCTCATCTCGAGCTGGAGGACGCCTTTCAGTACGAGAAAAAGCTCGTCTTCGTTCTCGTGGTGATGCCAGATGAACTTGCCCTTGACCTTCGCCAGCTTTACATGCTGGCCGTTGAGCTCACCCACGATATGGGGGTCCCAGTAATCCTGGATCCCTGCAAGGACTCCGGCGAGACTAACAGGTTCTCTTTGCATGATTTGTTTCCTCAAGGTCGTCACATCTTCTCGATCCATGCTCTTCTTCTAACAGGTCTTACGATGAGTCGTCCAGCCTCGCCTCTCCGAATCTGGCTCCAGCGGGGCGGCCCGGAGGTGGGCCAGCTCGGCCTTGGCGGCCGGGGTCCTGCACCCTCGGCCAGGATTTCCTTGACGGTCCAGCGAGAGTTCCGTTCTATTGGCGGATTCCCCGAACGCAACCGAAGTCGGGGCTTCACCTGATTCCTCCGGGTCAGAGGACACCATGCAGCACAACCAAGACGGCAAGCGGGAGCTATTCAACACTCGGGCAGGCTTCATACTGGCGGCGGTTGGAAGCGCCGTCGGGCTCGGGAATATGTGGAGGTTCCCCTATGTAGCGGCTGAAGGGGGAGGGGCGGCTTTTGTCTTCCTCTACATCATCCTGACGCTTGCCATCGGTATTCCCCTCATGCTTTCGGAGTTCTCGGTGGGGCGAGGTGCCGGACTTTCCCCCATTGGGGCCCTCCGTAAACTGGGCGGAGGAGGCTGGTCCCTCCTGGGATTCATGTACGTCATCACCGGCTTCATCATTCTGGCGTACTACTCGGTCATCGCCGGGTGGGTGGTTCGGTACGCCATTGACGGCATTCTCAGCGGGTTTCCGGCCAATCCTGGGGAGCAGTTCGGCATCGTCACCACCGGGATGTCGCCCATTTGGTACCACCTGGCCATCATGGGGACGACGATTCTCATCGTAAGCATGGGTGTCCAGAAGGGGATCGAGCGGGCCGCGCTCGTTCTTATGCCGGTCCTTTTCAGTATTCTCATTCTTCTTGCTATCTGGGCCTTCACCCTGGACGGGGCAATGGAGGGGTATGCGGTCTACCTCAAACCGGACCTTTCCGAGTTGCTTGATCCCTACATCCTCAGCCAGGCCGCCGGTCAGGCCTTCTACTCGTTGAGCTTGGGTATGGGGTGTATGCTCACCTTCTCCTCCTACCTTTCCAAGGATTCCAACCTGGGCGGGGAGGCTACGACCATTGCCTTCTCGGACTTCGGTGTGGCTTTCACCGCTGGGCTGGTGGTGTTCCCGGTCATCTATGCCCTGGGAATTCAGGGTGACGTGAGCGAAAGCACCGTTGGTGCGCTTTTCATCGCCCTTCCCGGTGCCTTTGTCGCCATGGGGGACATCGGCCGGATCGTCGGGGTCCTTTTCTTTGTTGCGCTGATCGTGGGGGCGGTGACGTCTGCGGTGTCTCTACTGGAAGTCGTGGCAGCTTCGGTCATCGATGAGTTCAAGCTTCCCAGGAAACCGGCTTCCATCGCGGCCGGGGTCCTCATTGCTTTGCTGGGACTTCTTCCGGCGAGCTCCATCGATCTCCTGGGGGTCATCGACAAGCTTGCGGAAGCCATGCTGGCGCTGGGCGCTTTCTTCATGGCCATCTTCGTCGGATGGGTAGCGGTCGGCGCAGCAGATGAGATGAGACAGGGTGCGTCGGAACGCTCGAAACGAATGGTGCCTCTGGTGATGACGGCCGTGCGGTTCATACTGCCGCCGGTGATTCTCTTCGCCACCACCTATGCGTTCATCGCCGTGGTGCGGGAATACCAGGGGGCTTTTGGAGGCTAGCGGGCAAGGGGTACATGTGACCGGGCCCCGGTGGGGGCCACTATCGCGGAACCTGCACAGGGCCCCGAGGGTTCCTCTCTTCATGCTGAAAAAGTCGATTCTCCTCTCAGTCCTCGCCCTCTTCGCGGCGTGCGGCCCCTCACAGGGTCAAAGTTCGAATGCGTCGAACGACCCCGACCTCCAACCGTGGCTTTCGTCAGGTCTGGTTTCTCAGGACGATCCATGGACCGACGGGATCGTGGGGACCGGGCTCCTACTGCGCCGGTTGGATGGCGTGAAGCGGGTTCTGATGATCGGCGCCCATCCGGACGACGAGGACACCTCTCTTCTCACGGCTCTTGCCCGTGGAATGGGAGTTGAGACCGCGTATCTCAGCCTGACCCGAGGCGAGGGGGGCCAGAATCTCATCGGTCCCGAGATGGGCGAGGGGTTGGGTTTGGTGAGAACCGGGGAGCTCCTTTCTGCCAGGGCCCTGGACGGAGGGCGACAGTTCTTCACTCGGGCTTTCGACTTTGGATACTCGAAGAACGCAGAGGAGACGTTCGGCTTCTGGCCGAGGGAGGAGATCCTCAGAGACGTAACGTGGGTGGTCCGGACCTTTCGGCCTCAGGTGATCGTTTCGGTCTTTTCCGGCACCCCCAGGGACGGCCACGGTCACCACCAGGTGGCTGGAATCCTGGCTCACGAGGTTTTTGATGTGGCCGCCGATCCCTCTCGCTTTCCCGATCAGATCGCCGCCGGAGTCCCGGCGTGGGCCCCCCAGAAGCTCTACCGCCTCACCCGGCGAAATCCACAGGAGGGAACCGCCGGCCTCGAGACGGGTGCTTTCGATCCCCTCCTCGGTCGATCCCATCTTCAGGTGGCCATGGACTCCCGAAGCCAACACCGATCGCAGGATATGGGGATGGCCCAGCCCATGGGTCCCCGGCGCTCGACCGTGGCACTGGTGGAATCCCGAATGAAAGAAGATGGTGCCGACGAGATCTTTGCCGGCGTGGACACGGCACTCGTGGCGTTGGCGAGGGACTTGCCTGTGGAAATCCGGGACGAGGTGACGGAGGGATTGGAGGCTTATAGGCGTTCTGTCGCTCTGGCCACGGAGGCTCTGGCTGTGACGGATCCTTGGGCGTCGGCGCCGTTCCTCGGTGAGGCCGTCACCTCGTTGAAGGCCGTGCTCGAAACATTGAGGGTTGGCGGAGGAGCCGAAGGGAAAACCGATGCCGGAGTGGATCTGGAGAGGACCCTTCGGAATCGAATGCCGTTGGTTCAGGAAGCCCTCCTTCGGTCGGCTGGTTTGGTCGTGGATGTTCGGGTTGCCGACGACTTGCTGGTTCCTGGCGAGACGGTGGACGGGGTGATCTCCTTGTGGAATGGGGGCTCCCTACCGCTGTCCGGGGCCGCTGCAGACATTTTCATGCCTCAGGGCTGGATCGCATCAGGGGACCTGGGGGCCGTCAAAGAGGTGCCCCCGGGCACCATGGCCCAATGGTCTTTCCGTTTCCAGGTTCCCACCGGGGCCGATGCTTCTCGTGCCTATTATATGGCACAGCCCCGTGATGGGGAGTTGTACCACTGGCCCAGTGACAGGGGTTTTTGGGCTTTGCCGGCAAACCCGGACCTCCTCCACGGGAAGATTGCCTTCCGCATCTCCGACCAGGAGGAGGCAGTTGAGGCATTCTCGCCGGCTCGGTACCGGGGAGTAGACAAGGCGACAGGTGAATTCCTGAAGCCGGTGCAGGTCGTACCGGCCATCGCGGTTTCCGTGACTCCGGGCGTCATGATCTGGCCTTCCTCCGCCGAGGGCTTTCGTGAGTTCACTGTAAGTCTCTCGAGCCAAGCCGTGGACCAGGTACAAGGCACGGTGAGCCTCGAGCTTCCTGGTGGATGGCGGTCGGACCCCGTTGAGCGCTCCTTCGTTCTTTCTCCGTCCGCGCCGGAAGGGACCTTCAGCTTCCGTGTGACTCCATCCAGCGATCTGGCCGTTGGTGAATACGCCATCGGTGCCGAAGTTCGGACCGACGACGGGCGCAGCTACGATGATGGCGTATCGCTGGTGGACTATCCCCACATCCGCCGAGGAGCCCTTTTCCCCGAGGCCCTCTCGAGGGTTTCGGTGTTCCCCGTCTCCATGCCCGAAGGGCTGAGGGTGGGCTACGTGATGGGATCCGGCGACGGGGGCCCCGAGGCCATCCGGCAGATGGGTGCCGAGGTAGAGCTCCTTGGTCCGGAGGCGCTGAGGTCGGGGGACCTCAGCCGGTTCGACGTGCTGGTGTTGGGAATCCGGGTATATGAGACAAGGCCCGATGCGGCGTCGGCAAATGATCGGCTCCTGGACTTCGCTCGAGGTGGAGGGACCCTGATCGTTCAGTACAACAAGTACGAATTTGACCGAGGTGGGTTCTCGCCCTTCCCTGTGGCGATGAACCGCCCACACGACCGGATCTCGGACGAGACCGTTCCGGTGGAGATACTGGATCCCTACCACCCGGTGTTTCAGGCCCCGAACCCGATCGACCAGAAAGATTTCGACGGATGGGTCCAGGAGAGGGGCCTGTATTTCCTCAGGGAGTGGGACCCGGGCCTCACGCCACTCTTGGAGATGGCCGATCCGGGCGAGGACCCCAAACGGGGCGGACTTCTCGTGGGAGGTCTAGGGGAAGGAGTCTACGCCTACACCGGCTTGGCGTTCTTCCGGCAGTTCCCAGAGGCCGTTCCTGGTGCCTACCGTCTTTTCGCCAACCTCGTATCTCTGAAGGCCAGTGACCTCCGGTGAGGGTGGGAGGAACAGGTTGAAGGTCGACGACGACCAGGGACGTATCGGAGTGTTCCCCAGCTGGCGTTCTATGTACTGGACCGTCCTCGTGTACGGTCTGGTGGTCATTGCGGTTCTGACGATCCTCTCCAGAGTACTGAGCTTCGGGGCGGCCCCATGAGGCTTCCCGTTTGGGGTTCCCAGGAATGACCCCGATAGACTGGGCCCTTTTTGTTCTCTATTTCGTCGGCGTTCTCTCCTTCGCCCTCTACCAGAGCAGGAAGAACGAGGGGGTGGAGGGGTTCTTCCTGGGGAATCGTCGGATGCCTTGGTGGGCCATCGGCCTGTCGGTCATGGCTACTCAGGCCAGCGCCATCACCTTCATCGGGACCACGGGCCAGGCCTTCGACGATGGCATGGAGTTCGTCCAGTTCTACCTGGCGTTGCCCTTCTCGATGGTGGTCCTGTGTATCGTTTTCATCCCGCTTTTCTACCGGGCGAAGGTATTCACCGCTTACGAATACCTCGAGCAGCGATTCGACAGTAAGACCCGGGCCCTCACCGGCTTCCTGTTCCTCGTGTCCAGAGGGATGGGAGCGGGGATCATCCTCTACGCCCCTGCCATCGTACTCTCGGTGATCCTTGGATGGGATGAACGCCTAACCATCATGGTCATGGCGATCATTACGGTTTTCTATACGATGGCCGGTGGGATCACCGCCGTGATCTGGACCGACGTGGTTCAGATGCTCATGGTGTTCGGTGGTATCGCTGTTGCCCTGTTCGCCCTCTTCTCCAACCTGCCGGACGGGGTAGGCCTGGCCGAGGCGGTCTACGTCGGCGGGATCCAGGACATGTGGCGAAGCGTGGACCTCTCTTGGGACCCTACCAACACCTATACGCTCTGGTCGGGCCTGCTGGGCGGGTTTTTCCTATTCCTGGCCTACTTCGGCACGGACCAGAGTCAGGTTCAGCGCTACCTCACGGCCACGTCCCTCAAGGACAGCCGTCTCTCTCTGATTTTCAACGCCTTCCTCAAGGTGCCGATGCAGGTGCTGATCCTCTCCATCGGTGTCCTCCTCTTCGTGTTCTACCACTTCGAAGAGCCTCCCCTCGTTTTTAGTCCGGCCGAGGTCGCCGCTGTCGAGGAGAGTGAACGGGCCGCCGAATTCCGCGCACTGGAGGAGGAGAAATCCGAGGTTCACTCTTTGCGCCGGGCGGCCACGCTGGAGTTGTTGGAGGATCGGAACTCTGGTCTGGGTGTTTTGGACCGGCAACGGATGATCGAGGGATATGACTCGCAGCTTCGGGAACTCCGGGTCGATGCAAAAGAGATCGTGTCAGAAGTGAGAGGGACGTCATCGAACGATGTAAATTACGTCTTCCCAACTTACATCATCAACTTCATCCCGACGGGTCTTCTGGGCCTCCTCATCGCGGTCATCTTTGCCGCGGCGATGTCGTCGCTGGATTCGGAAATCACGGCCCTTTCCAGTGCAACCGTCATGGACTTCTATCGGAGGTGGTTCCGACCAGACGCGTCCGACGGTCACTACCTGTTCGTATCCCGTCTGACGACCCTCTTCTGGGGTCTTTTCGCGTTCGGCGTTGCCCTCTACGCCGGGCAGCTGGGCTCCCTAATCGAGGCCGTGAACCAGATCGGATCCTTCTTCTACGGCTCCCTCCTGGGCGTCTTCCTTCTGGCCTTCTTCGTTCCCAAGTCGACAGGCACCGGAGCCTCGGTGGGACTTCTTGTGGGAATGGCCTCCGTCTTCCTTGTGTCTATCACCACCGATGTCTCCTGGCTTTACTACAACGTGGTGGGGGCAGTCGTGGTGGTGGTGGTGGGGATGGTCGTTAACCGGGCGCCCGAGGGCCGGGTGTGACGCTAGGGTCCTTTTCCGCTCTTTCCTCCCGGGCCCGGAAGGCCCAGAGGGGAGCCGGGATCGCCCTGCCGTTCCGCTTGGCACTTCGGGGCCTGATTCGGTCACCCGGGAACTCGGCTTTGGCAGTGGGCATCCTGGTCCTCGGCCTGGCCGCCCCGGTAACGTTCTTCAGTATCCTGACGGGATCCCTCCGGCACCTTCCCGTACCTCAGGGCCACAGGGTGGTTCGGGCCGAAGTCAGTAGTCCCAGGACGGCTGGAGGCGCCGTCCCGGTTACGCTTCGGGACCTGGATCTGATCCAGGGTGCGAGCTCGCTGGATGAGATTGGTGCCTTTCGTACCTCCCAGGGTACGCTGGTTGATCCGGACGAGGCGGCCGTCCGTGTCTCCGTCGCTACGCTGACCCCCGATGTCCTCTCCCTTCTCCGGACCGTCCCGGCTCTGGGGCTGGTCCCGGCCGAAGAAGCCGCGTCGGAGGGACTCCTCCTTGGTTTTGACGTCTGGCAGGAAGCCTACGGAGGTAGCCCGGATGTCCTGGGCCGGGCCGTGTTCTTGGACGACGAGCAGCGGATGATCACTGGGGTCATGCCCGAAGGATTCGGGTTTCCTTTTCGCCAGAATGCGTGGGCTTTTTTTCCCCGGGACCGGGATGATCCGGTTCCCGTGGAAATTGTGGGTAGGTTAGCCGACGGTGCGTCCCTTGAGGCTGCCTCGGTGGAATTGAGCGGTCTTTGGGCCAGGGGGGAGGGGCTTCGAGAACCGGTCCGGCAGGGTGGGGCGGTGGAGGTAGACTCCTTTACCGGCGGCCGAGGGGAGCGGGGGGAGGGTGTGGCGTTTCTCGGGTTGGTGTTGGTGGCCCTGGCCCTTCTCATGATCGCTTGCGCAAACGTCGCGAATCTTCTCTTGGTTCGGGCCAGTGACCGGATTCGGAGTCTCGGCATTCAGGCGTCGCTGGGAGCTGGGAAGGCTCACCTTTCTCTGCAGCTTTTCTTCGAGGCTCTCCTCCTCGCCCTGTTGGGGGGAGGGGGAGGCCTTCTCCTCGCCTGGGTCGGCATAGATGCAATTCAAAACGCACTGGCTGCTGAACACTTCGGGTATTTCTGGATGCGGATGGCGGTAGACATCCGTGTGGTGGCCTTTGCTTCTGTTTTGGTGGGGGGGACTGCCCTCTTCTCCGGGACGATTCCTATCCTCCGGCTCCTCAAGACCGACCTTCAGGTCGTGCTGAAGGAAAGGGGGGACGGTGCCGTGTTCGGGGGAGGGGGCCGGTGGAACCTCCGGTTCGTCGGGCTGCAACTGGCCTTATCCTGTGCTGCGTTGGTGGCGGCCGGGCTGACCGGGCAATCCCTGGCCAAAAGCAGGGACTTCGGGGCCGACCTTCCCTCCACCGAGATCCTCGTGGCATCGGTGGATCCCTTGGCCGGGACGGATGAGGCCCAGTCGGGTTGGCCGGGGCGCCTCGGCGCTCTAGAGGAGGGTCTGGCCGGGCTGGCGGGGACCCGGTCGGTTGCCCTTGCCCTCGGGGCCCCGGGGTACCTCGAGCCCTTTGGACCCTTCGAGGTTCAGGGTAGGGAAGCGCTGAGGGATGTAGACCGTCGGGGTGTCCTTTGGAATGCTGTGACGCCCGAGTATTTCTCCGTTCTGGACTTGGAGATCATCTCCGGGAGGGGGCTGGGGACTCAGGACGGTGCCGGGGCTCCCCCTGTGGCGGTGGTGAGTGCCGGGTTTGCGGGTCGGCACCTGGAGGGAGAGGAACCCTTGGGAAGGAGGCTCAAGGTCTCGGGGGCCGACACCGCCACACTCTTTTCCATCGTCGGTGTGGTGGAAGACGCAGAATTGGGGGGAGGATCAGACGCCATCGCCGAACGGGTCTACCTTTCTCTTCCGCAGCTTTCCAGTCGCCCCGTTCTGGCTCTCCTTCGATCCGAGACCGAGGCCGCTTCCCTTGCACCCGGGCTCAGAGGGAGCGTGGCCGACGTGGATCCCCGAATCCCGGTTTGGTCCGTTCGATCTCTGGCCGACGGCCACGCCTTCATGACCAGGGTCCCCAGGGCCATGGCCAGCATTTCCCTGGCCGGGGGGCTCGGCGGCCTGATGGTGGCGGCAGTGGGGCTTTATGGACTGTTGGCCTTCCGGGTTCGCCAACGGAGGCGGGA
>JABDNZ010000454.1 GCA_013043565.1 Gemmatimonadota bacterium
GGGGAATCAGAGAGAGATTCCCACAGGTCCTGCAATCGACAGGTTGGGACCAACAGGATGCCGACCTCCGGATCCTCTGTATGCACCACTGCGTCGAGGGTGCCACGGTCGGGCCCGGCAATTTCACCTTCCGACACGCGCCTGATGTGATTCGATGTGCGGACCTTCCGGTCGGGTTCGCCGCGGTTCTCTCCGGACACATCCACCGTCACCAGAGGCTACGGCAGGACCTACAGGGGCGACCCCTGCCCACGCCCGTCCTTTATCCTGGATCGGTCGAGCGGACGGCCTTTGCCGAGATGGGGGAAGAGAAGGGTTTCATCTTGATGGAGGCAGAGCCGGGAGCCGATGGAGGAGCGCTGGAGAACCACGTCTTCAAGCGACTGCCATCTCGGCCGATGATTGTGCGGGAGCTGCGGCCCAGAGGTGGGTCAGAAGCCCGGTGGACCCCGGGCGACCTCGAAGGCCAGGTCCGAACGGTCCTGTCCCAGGTCCCGGTGGATGCGGTCCTGAGGCTCAGGATTCAGGGCCATGTTCCTCCCTATCTCCGCCCTCTGCTTTCTGCCGGAAACCTCAGACGCCTCGCTCCTGCTGAGATGAACCTCGAGGTGGTTATAGTTGAGGATCAGGACCATCGGCGGGCAATCCGGTCCATGAAGGAGAGCCGAAAGGCGCCGGGATCGGCCCCCCTGGAATCCCAGATACAGAGAAGCGTCCTATGACCGTTGATTTTCTTGGAGGGTCCCTGCGGTACTAAATGCGGCCCTGCCGGAATCGTTCCTGAAACTCCTCTTCCGTATGGGTCATGTAGATGATCCCCTCCACGACCCCGGCAATCGATGGGATCAACGTCCAGAAGAAGAGGAGGTAGAGGAACCCCAGGCCGGGTCGGTCCAGGTAGAACTTGTGAGCACCCAACCCTCCGAAAAGCATGGCCAGGAGAACAGAAGCCGGGCGGCTCTTGTGTGGGACCGGGTAGGTAGGGGCTGGTGGGTGACCACCGGGTGAGTGGACCGGGACCCCCGGGCTGCCCTGCTCACCACACGCAGCGCAGACTCCCGTCGCCGCCCACTCCCCCCGGATGGGGGTGCCGCACTTCTGGCATTCTCGGGATACCCACTCACCACAGTATTTGCACTTCTTCACCGTGGGACTGAGTTCCGATTCACAAAACGGGCAAAGTGCCGTATCCGCCATTCGGCCTCCGGTCAATCTCGTCAGAGCTCCCCTCTGAAGAACTTCTGATGGTACTCTTCCTCATCCATCCTGATGTACTTCACGGCTTCAAAGATCCCTATTAGAGACGGGATGCCGGTCCAGCTGAACAACATGTAGAGCAGTCCCTTCCCGGGCTTGTCGACGTAGAACTTGTGGGCGCCGATCCCACCGAAGACGAGGGCGAGGCCCACCGAAATCGAACGGTTCTTGTTGGGGTAACGGTTGGCGGCGAGGTGATACGAGCCCGGTGAGGTTTGTAGAGAAGAACCCCTCGGCTCCATTCCACCACAATCCGCACAAAAGCCCCTCGCGGCCCATCGAGCCTTGATGGGAGTTCCGCATCTCAGGCAATCCCGGCTGACCCACTCCCCACAGTGGCGACACTTCTTCACCGTGGTTGTTATCTCCGACTCACAGAACGGACAAACTGCCACGTCGGTCATGGTGACTCCCTGCGGGTTTCACGGAACCAGGCGTCGATCAAAGATCCAACCGATCCCCCTCGCATACAACCCAAGTTCCCTTCCAAACCATGACGGGATCCTGGCTATCGACTTCTTGGAGATTCCAACGGCGAGATCGCTTAACCGCAGAAAAGACCTCGACCTATTCCCGCCAGGTTCTGCAAAGGTCATCTTGTAAGTTATGGCTGATCACCTCCCAAGATATCAACGGTTTTTCGCGGAACTGAAGCGTCGTCGCGTCTTCCGCGTGATGGCGTTTTACGGCGCTGCTTCCTTCGCGGTGCTTCAGGCCGTCGACCTTCTTGTGCCGGTTCTCGGCCTGCCCGATTCGGTGATCCAAGGAGTGGCGTCCCTTCTGCTGTTTGGTGCCCCGGTGGCAATCCTGTTGGAGTGGGCGTTCGAGATCACCCCGGATGGGCTTCGCAGGACGTCAGACGCAACCCCAGGAGAGTTGACCAGAATCATCACCGCGCCGGCCTCGAAACGATGGCCCTCGGGCCTTCTCGCCCTGGCCGGAATGACGGCACTTTTGGCTGGAGCCTGGTATATCGGGCGAAAATCCGTTTCCCCCGACGGAGCCGCACAACCGGAGGCCTCGGCCCCCTCCATCGCCGTGCTTCCCTTCGTCAACATGAGCTCCGATCCGGAACAGGAGTTTTTCTCGGACGGCATCTCCGAAGAGTTGCTCAACCTCCTGGCGAAGATCCCGGAACTCCGTGTGGCGTCCCGCGCCTCGGCGTTTTCCTTCAAGGGCCAGGACCTCGGCATCCAAGAGATCGCCGGGCGTCTGAACGTAGCCCATGTACTGGGAGGGTCGGTGCGGAAAGCGGAGGGGGAGGTCAGGATCACCGCCCAATTGGTGGATGCCCGAACGGACACGAACCTTTGGTCTCGCAGCTGGGACCGCACCCTCGAAGACGTCTTCGCCGTCCAGGACGAGATCGCCGCCGAGGTGGTGAAGCAGTTGGAGGTCTCCCTCCTGGGAGGGATTCCGACGGTGGAAGCGACCGACGGGGAAGCCTACGCGTTGTTCCTACAAGGTCGCCTTCTTGGGCGGCAGCGAACTGCGGAGGGGTTTCGTCGGTCCATAGAGGTGCTGGAGCAGGCTCTCAGAATCGAGCCTGACTATGTGGCGGCTTGGGGGGAGCTCGCCCGGGTATACGCGACCCAGGCCGGGAGTGGAGACCGATCGGCTGAGGAGGCTTTCCAAGCCGCCCGGGAGGCCGCCGGCCGGGCCCTCGAGATCGATCCGGAGTACGCCCCGGCCATCGCCCACCTGGGCCTCATAGCCATGGCCCATGATAGGGACCTGTTCACGGCCGCCGAATACTACCAGGAGGCTCTGGCCCTCTCTCCGACCGATACCGACATCATTGGGGACGCCGCCACACTCCTCCAAAGCCTTGGACGGCTGGAGGAAGCTATCGCCCTCAAGGAGTATGTGGTGGCGAGGGATCCGGTGAGCCCCCGTGGTCACCACAATCTCGGGAACTCCTATCGGTGGGCGGCACGTTGGGATGAGGCCGTAGCCAGCTACGAGACAGCGGAGAGTCTCAGCCCTGGCTACATCGGAGCCCGGACGGGGATGGGACAAGCACTTCTTGGGAAAGGGGACCCGGAGGCGGCCTTGGAGACGATCCTGATGGAGCCCTCCAGACCCTGGGAGCTGATCGGCTTGACCATGGCCTATTCCGCCCTGGGCCGTCAGGAGGAATCCGATCAGGCCCTCGCGGAGCTAATTGGAGGCTGGGAGCGGGACGCGGCATATAACATCGCCTATGTCCTTGCATTCAGGGGTGAAGCGGACCGGGCCTTCGAGATGCTCAGCAAGGCTGTTGAGTACAACGATCCCGGGCTATCCGAGATCGTGGTGGAAAACGGCTTCGACAACATCAAGGGGGATCCGCGCTGGCCCCCGCTCCTGGAGAGTATCGGGAAAGGGCCAAGCCAGCTTGCTGATATCCAGTTTCGAGTGACCGTCCCAGAGTAGACTGAGAGGTCGGCTCAACCGGCTTTCATGGACTCTGCCGCCGGTTCCTGCACCTTTGCGCTCCGTCCGCAAGACTCACCGCCTAGCCACCGTTCACCAGCCTGGTTAAGGTTCTCCCCAGCTCGCTTCTGGGACCCCTGTTTGAGGAGGAACCTGTGAGACCTCGCCCCAGATCGGTGGCGCCGTTGACCGGCATCGTAGCCACGATCCTGACCTTGTTTCCAAACCCAACTTCGGCTCAACCGTACCTGGATTTATCCGGCGAGTTGAGCGTTGTGGTCGTGGCCGACCCTTATTCCGATACACGGACCGGTCCCGAGCTCGTGGAGGGGCCGGTGCTCCTCCTCGAGGGCGGACTTCCGGAAAGGCTGGAGGGAATGGGCTGTGATCTGGCCCGGGTCGTAACGGTCCAGATGCCCCCTGAGCTGGAACGAGAATACGGAGAGTGGAACCGGGCCTCACTCACCAACAGGACTTTGGGCAGGGCCATCTACGAGTCCGACAAGGGTGAGCACTTCTTCATTGGGCTTCTGTCCGGGAGCAAATCGTTGGTGGGAATGCTCGCCGGCCTTCAACACCTGGGCCCGGACCGACAACCTCTGAAGGACAGTCGGGGGCTCGACATCCTCGGGTTGCCCCGCCTGGGGGACAGCAGGCCACTGAAGGTTGGGCTGCTCTGGATCAGCGAGCGGGGCGATTTCAACACCCCCAACACCTCCATGCAGGGTGACATGGGTGGCATGAACGTGGCAGTAGCCGCCGGGCTGTCGAATACGATGCTTCGCCAGCAGGCCGGCCTCGATCCCGCGATTTCCACCAAACACATAGTCATGGCGGGGGTTCAGAACACGAACCCATACGAAGAACTGGAGATCGACAACTCCTTCATTGAACGGGTGTCTGTTGGTGAGCTGAAAGACCTGTCCGGCGCCCTCAGGAATCAGATGGAGCGGCTGAGTCGATTCACCGACGTCCTCTACGTACACGTGGACCTGAACATTCTTACGCCTGAAGAGATGCCGGAGCTTCCCGCGTCACCCTCCGAAAAACTCTCGAGTGAAGAGCTGTCAAAAGCCCTGGAGGTGGCATTCTCGTTCCCAAAAGCCACGGCCATAGGGATTGCTGGCCTTCCAAACGGCGCCAGCCAATCGTCTATCCAAGCGGCCTACCGACTGATCGAAGGAGCGATAGGAGGAGTTCGAAACCGATGACCACTATCAACAAGTCAGCTTGGATCCTCTTTTGCCTCTTGATCATGTTTACGGCGGTGACCGAAGCCCAGGAATACCGTGGGACAGGCCGAGTGAACGTCGCGATTGTTCGGAACCCCTTCATGGCTTCCGAGAGCATTCTGGCCGAAGGGCTGGTCGACAGCCTCACGGCTCTGAATGCGACCATCGGACTGAACCAGGCCTTCGAGTTGACTGAGAATGAGAGCGCCTATTCCGGTTGGGCCAGGGAAGCCCTGGTCAGCCGACACCTGGCCGACCTGATTTCAGCCAACGGGAAAAACGAATACTTCACGGTCGCCCTCCTGGGGAGCTGCAGCGATCTACCGGGAGTCCTCTCGGGGATGCAGAACATGGGGCCTGGGGAGGAGGAGCAGGTCTACCACCTGGCAGCCAACATCCCTCATCGGGTTGGACTGATCTACTTCGATGCCCACGCGGATGTGAACACCCCGGAGACCACCCTGAGCGGCATGTACGGTGGAATGGATGTGGCCCTGGCCACCGGGCTCTACAACGACAACAACCGGTTGATCACGGGCCTCGATCCGCCTCTGCCACCGAGTTACGTGCTTCTGGCGGATGTCCGAGACACCGATCCGAGGGAGCAGGAGCTCATCGATCGTCTTCATTTCGAAGCTCTCTCCACCGACGATATCCGGACCTTGTCGGAGAACGTCAGAAAGCAGATGGACCGCCTTAGCTCTCTGACCGATGTGATCTACGTTCACATCGACATGGACGTCCTTGCACCGGAAGAGGTGAGGGGCCACGGCCTGACCGCGCCCGACGGACCCACGAGCCGAGAATTAGCCGACTGCCTCGAGTTGATCTTCACCTATCCAAAGGCGGCAGCGATCGGGATCGCGTCCACCCCGTACGGACCGAGAGATCCGGACCACCTCTCCCGCCAGGCGGCGGTCCGCTTGATCCAGGGGGCCATCAGGGGCGTAAACAAAAGGGAATGAAGACCACCCTCCGCCCCGTTCCACCCGATATACCATTAACTGAATTAACAGATATTGACACCGCCCCGACCGGGGTCTAGGCTCGGACCCACAGCCGTTCCCTGATCAGTGTCGAAGGAGGCATTTCCTATGGCAAAACCCAAGATCAGCTGGGATCGGTCGATGTTCGCGAGAGCGTCCCGCCTCTTGGCACCCACCCTCGCTCTCCTAATCCTCTTTTCCGCTTCCGATGTCTCGGCCCAGTTCGAGGGCCGGACCTATGCCATCACCGACGCGCGTCTCGTGACGCTCAACGGCCCGATCATCGAGACCGGGACAATCGTGCTCCGAGGAGGCCTTATCGAGGCCCTCGGAGCCGACGTTGACGCCCCGGCAGATGCGGTCCTCATCGATGGCACCGGACTGACGGTGTACCCTGGATTCATCGACGCCTTTTCCCAAACCGGGCTGGCCCTGCCAGACCGAGACGAAAGAGAGCACGCCGGCAACATTGCCGATCAACTAGCAACGGAGTACTTCGACCCCGCGACGGACGACCTCGCCGAACTCCGGAAGCAGGGTTTGACTTCAGCCCTCATCGCCAGGAGTGACGGCGTTTTCGGCGGCAAAGCCGTCCTTGTGAACCTGATGGGGAACGACGTCCCGTCCATGACCGTGAAAGCGCCCGTAGTCCAGGTCATGGGATACCAGGGACAAAACGACTACCCAGGCACACTGATGGCGGTCGTCGCATACCAGCGTCAAACGCTGATCGACGCTTCATACCACGACCTCCTGCAGAACCGGTATGGAGAGGCACCCCGATCCATGGTTCGGCCCCCGGCCGACCCGAACCTGGAAGCGCTTGTGCCGGTGGCAAAGGGAGAAGCGCCGGTCATGGGCATCGTCCAAATCGAAAACGACTTCAAGCGACTGAGAAGCCTTGCAGGTGAATACAACCTCAACTATTGGATCGCCGGGGCGATCGAGGCGTACCGGGTTCCGAACCTCATTCAGGAAGCCGGGGTCCCGGTGCTCGTCTCCCTCGACTTTCCTTCGACCAATGAAGTGACCGGTTACCAATTTGATCGGGCTTTCAAGAACCTCACAAAGGAGGAAAAGGAGGAACTGGACGCCCGGGACAAAGCGGCGATCCAGTCCAATCCGGCATCCGTTTACCAAGCTGGGGTTCCCTTCGCCCTCGGCACGGGCGGAATGTCGAACATGAGCGACTTCCTGAAGAACCTGCGGCTTGCCGTGGAAGCGGGCCTTCCGGCCGACGAGGCGCTGAACGCCCTCACCATCAATCCTGCCACCATCTTCGGTGTCGACGCCGTGTTGGGCACCCTCGAACCGGGGAAGATCGCCAACCTCACGGTTGCCAGCGGAGACGTCTTCACCGATGGGGAAGCCTGGATCGCTCACGTGTTCGTGGACGGAATGAAAGACACGTTCGAGAAACCAAAGCCGCCCTCAACCGGCGGTGGCGGCGTGGTCGGAGGAGTCTGGGATGTGACCCTTTCGATCATGGGTGAATCCGCCGAGGGAACCCTCACGCTCACACAGGAAGGTGAGACGGTCACCGGTGAGCTTTCGGCCGATGGCAATTCGATCGAGTTCGAAGGCACCTACACTGAAGGAACTCTAGAGATGACAGGATCGATCCCCGAGATGGGCGGAGTCACGCTCACCGCCACGATCGAGGGAGACGATATGACTGGTTCGCTGAGCCTCGGCCCAATAGGAACCGCTGACTTTACGGGGAAGCGGAAGCCGGGAGATGAAAGAGATGAAAGGGGGGCCGGAAAATGACATCAGCCTACGTGTTGAAACGATCGAGGCTGACCGGCCTGGTCCTGACCCTCCTGGTGACACTTGCTTCGTCCGGCCCAGCATTCGCCCAAGATCTTCTCATCAGGGGCGGAACCGTCATCACCATTACCAACGGAGACCTGCCTGACACGGACGTGCTCATCAGAGACGGGAAGATCGCCGAGATCGGTGAGGCCCTCGAGGCCCCGGATGGAGTTCGAGTCATCGACGCCCAGGGGCGATTCGTAATGCCGGGGATATTGGATGATCACTCCCACATGGGCGTCGATCGTGGCATCAACGAAGGCTCACGGTCAGTCGTCCCGGAGGTGAGCATCGCCGATGTTATCAAACACGACGATCCGGCCTTTTTTACGGCTCTGGCCGGCGGAATCACCACCATTCACACCATGCACGGCTCGGCCAACTCCATCGGCGGCCAGAACGAGGTCATTAAGCTGAAATGGGGACGGCCCTGGGAAGAGTTGGTCATCGAGGAAGCACCCATCACGCTCAAATTGGCCCTCGGAGAAAACGTCCGCCGCTCCTCATCACCCAACCCGACACGCTATCCCCGAAGCAGGTCCGGAGTGGCCGAGGTGATGCGGGAGTCGTTCCAGAAGGCCCAAAACTACCTCGACTCCTGGGAGGACTACGAGGCCAGGAAGGCGGCTTGGGACCGAGAAGGTCGCCGAAGCCGCGGCGTCTCCCCCCTCCCTCCCAAGCGGGACCTCCAGCTCGAGGCCCTCGCAGGGGCATTGAATGGAACCACGATCCTTCGTGTCCACGGATACCGCGCGGATGAGATGGCCATGATGATGGAGGTGGCCAATGAGTTCGGCATTCCTGGAGGGGTTTTCGAACACGCCCTCGATGCCTATAAGATCGCGCCGGAGATGGCGGCGAACGGATGGGCGACCAGCGTATTCGCCGACAGCTGGGGTTACAAGATCGAGGCGTACGAAGCCATCCCCTACAAGATGCTTATCCATTACGAAGCCGGTGTAAGAACCTCCATCAACTCGGATTCGGCGGAACGGGTCCGGCGCCTGTATCAAGAGGCCGCTCGAGGCGTGAAGTACGGGGGCGTTCCTGAAAACGAGTGTCTGAAAATGATCACCATCAATGCCGCAATGAACCTGGGCATTGAAGACCTGGTGGGGAGCATCGAGGTCGGCAAGGATGGCGACATCGCCATCTTCAGCCACTACCCGCTCGACACCGCCACCCGAGTGGAGATGACGATCATCGAGGGTGAGGTCTATTTCGACCGAAATGAAGCCGACGTCGCCGCCGAATGGGTCCTGGATCCTGACGGCGGAAAGGAGACACCATGAACCCCGGCACGGTAGGAGACGCGACCATGAATGCATGGAGCAAAAGACGCGCGGCCGGGGCACTGGCTGTGGCTCTGTTCCTGGCGCTTCCAGGGATCGTGGAGGCGCAACAAGACGACTACGCTATTACCGGCGGGACGGTGGTCACCGTCTCAGGCGGGTCCATCGAGAACGGCACGGTGCTGGTGCAGGATGGGCTCATTACGGCCGTCGGATCGAATGTCACGATCCCAGCCGGCGTGGAGCGATTCGACGCCTCGGGGAAGTTCGTCTATCCGGGCTTGATCGATGGTGGCACCGGGCTGGGCCTTCAAGAGGCCGGTGGCATGGCCGGGCCCGTCGACAACTTCGAGCTAGGGCCCTACAACCCTCACATCGAGGCCTACATCGGCATCGACCACACGAGTGAGATGCTGGGAGTCCAGCGGGTCGGGGGCTTCACCACGGTCGTGACCGGTCTGAACGGTCGCGGTGAGCCTATCCCGGGTTACGACAGCATGATCGACCTTTGGGGTTGGACACCCCAGGCCATGACCGTGGAGAAGAGGATCGGTCTACGGGTGAATTGGACCGAGGACCGGGCCGATGACCTGAAAGCCTACTTCCACGAAGCGAAAGCCTACGCGGCTCGGGCCGAGATGGCCGAAGCAGGCGAGCTATCCGGGTTCGACTGGGACGTTCGCATGGACGGCATGATGCCGGCGGTCACCGGCGAGGTGCCTGTCATATTCGAGGCGAGAGAAGAAGACGCGATCAAATCGGCCGTGGAGTTCGCCGAAGAGATGGGCCTTCGGTATCTCATACGGGGAGGCCGGGATGCATGGAAGATGACGGAGTTTCTGGCGGAGCACGAAGTAAAGCTCCTCTTCAGCGGGATCCATGCTTCTCCAGGACGTGACGAGCCGTACGATGCCCATTATGCCACACCGGCCTTGTTGCACGAGGCCGGCGTCGACTTCGCCATCTATTCCGGGGGAGTCGCAAACGTGTTCAGTCTCACGTATGAGGTGGGAATGGCCGTAGCCTTCGGGCTTCCGATGGAGAAGGCTCTCCGATCCGTCACCATCGATGCGGCCCGCCTCCTGGGCGTAGACGACCGCCTGGGTAGCATCGAGGAGGGGAAGATCGCAAACCTGCTCATCACCACCGGGAACCCTGTGGACTACACCAGTCAGGTGGAGACCATGTTCGTCCGGGGCGAGAGGGTGCCCTGGGACGACAAGTTCAACCGGCTCCTCAGGAGGTACCGGGGCCGACTGGGCGGCATGCTTCCCTGACGCAAGGGTGGTAGCTGGAAAGCGAAGTTCGGAAAAGAAGGGGAATGCAGGCGCGGGGCGCGCTCCAATTCGGAGCGTGCTCCGCGCCGTTCTTCGAGACTCCGTTATCGGTGGTACCTCTCCAGCAGCGCTCTGAAGGCCGGATGGTCCCGAATCGGCTCCCAGGCAACACGAACCTCAAGGCTGTGCACCGTCACCAAACTCGGGGAAGAGAGCAAGTACTCCAGCTGCTCCACCGCTTTCTCCGCCTCTCCCAACTCGGCATAGGCCTGCGCCCACCTGCGACGAACGGCGGGCATGGCCTCGTCGCTTACGGGCATCTGCATAGCCGATTCCAAAGCCATCCGGGCTTCCGCCTCCCTCCCCGCCCGGGCATAGTTCCGGGCCAGCTGGCCCCTGAACTGTGCGAGCTCGTCGGGGTTGTCGCTTTGGGACGGCGTGAGTTCCTGGTCCACTACCAGGGAGTCCCAGTACACCTGGGCTTCATCCCAACGGCCGGCCATCCTCAGCATCCAGGCTTTTCGGTCGTAACAAGCGCATTGGTAGTTGGGATCCTCTGCGTCAGCCGAGAACCTCTGGATCATCTCGTCAAACTCACCCCCAATCAGCAGGATGGGGAAGTTATTCACCCAATATGCGAGCTCGAGAGGGAGCACTTCCCTGGTTCGCCGTTCCTCACGGAGAGCTCTTTGGGCTCCGTTCACCCCTCCGCCCGAAGCCAGCTCCAAGGAGATCCGACTCCAGAGGGCATCAAACTGGGCGTTGGACATGGCCGTGCCAGCCTGGGCCAGCAGGTCGGAAGCCATCTCATAATCGCGCATCATCCGGGCGGCGTTCGCCGCTGCGATGAGGCTCTCTGCATGGCCGTCGGCTCGAGCCTCCGCGATCCGTTGGCGAAGGTCCTCCTCCGAGACTTGGGCCGCCACGGTGGAAGGGATCCCAAAAAGGAACAACGCAGCAACTACCGGAACTAGTCGGAACATCCTCATCCGTGCCTCCTTGGCCGCGAGACGGTCAGAGCAATCGGATTCCGACCCGCCTAGCTTGAAGTGAGAGACACCACGACCCTCACCCGCTTGGGGGCCAATCGGCATACAGCCGGGATTCCGTGCTTTTGATAGAATGAGGTGACGGCGGTTTAGCCGGTCCGTCCGTCTTCTTTGGATCTAGATTTGTGCGTTTCCAGCACTATCGCAAGGGAAACATTTGTCGCGTACCATCGGGTCGCCCTTACCTGAATGGATGTGCTGTTCCCGGAGGCACGCCAGCCTTGTGTCCCCTCCCTCTTTCCCTTTACCCTAAACCGTTCCCCGTCGCACATCACACGATCAATCCTCTTCCCTGCTCATGAAGACATACCTCGAGATCGTACGGACCATCCTCGAGACGGGATGGACCAAAAAGAACCGGACTGGCGTGGATGCAATCACAGTCCCTGGCATGATGTTCGAGCACGACATGGCTGAGGGGTTTCCTCTTCTCACCACCAAAGCCGTACCCCTGAGATTGGTTTCTTCGGAACTCGAATTCTTCATTCAGGGGACGACTGACAAGGAGTGGCTCCGCTCCCGAAACAACCATATCTGGGACGAATGGTGCAGTCCTGACATGGTCTCCTATGGGCACGACGAAGAGACAAAGGCGAGGATGGCTGCGGAGCGGGAGCTCGGACCCGTTTATGGCTTCCAATGGCGCCACTTCGGTGCCAGGTACCGGACCTGGGACAAAAGTCCGGCCGGAGAAGGAGTGGACCAACTCCAGCGTGTCGTGGAGATGCTAAAGGAGAACCCGGACGACCGACGGATGATCGTTTCGGCATGGAACCCGGTGGACTTCCATCGAATGGCGCTGCCTCCCTGCCACTACTCCTTTCAGGTAACGGTGACGGAAGGGAAAGTGAACCTCCTTTGGAACCAACGGTCTGTCGACGTCGCCCTGGGCCTGCCGTTCAACATCGCCAGCTATGCGCTCCTTCTTCACCTGCTGGCTCTGGAAGCCGGCTTGGGGGAAGGGCGGCTTGTGGGTTTTTTGGCAGATACGCACATCTATGTCAACCACGTGGACGGCCTCAGGGAACAGCTGAGCCGAGAGCCGTACGAGTTGACGACCGTCCGCACCGAACCGTTCAGTACCATCTTCGACTGGCAGTATGAACACAGCCAGGTCCAAAACTATCAACACCACCCACGAATCAAGTTCGAAGTCGCGGTCTGAGCCCCCCCATGCCAGAACTTGTCATGATCGCCTGCGCGGCCAAGAACGATGTGATCGGAAACGGCCCGGACATACCCTGGAGCATCAGGGAGGAGTTCCGACATTTCGCCGAACTCACGAAGGGGTCCCCCTGTATCATGGGCGACGTCACCTACGAGTCCCTGCCACCCAGGTCCAAACCTCTGCCAGGTCGGGAAAACATCGTGCTGAGTCTGGATCCGGGATACGAACCAGGGGGGGTTACCCTCTTCCGAGACTTCGATGAAGCGATGGCCTATGTCCGGGGCCTGGAATCCGGCCGAGCCTTCATTTGCGGTGGAGCGACCATTTATAGGCTGGGGATGGCGATGGCAGACACCCTTGAGCTCACTCGCCTGAGCCGGGACTACGACGGTGACTCGACATTCCCACCGGTTGATCCGGAGGTTTGGAGGCTGGATCGAACCGAGACCGCGTCTGGAGTCGACCGGACGTCCGGCGACGAAGTCGTCTTCGAGTATCAGACCTGGCGAAGGAAGTCCCTCTGAAGGTTCGAGGACTTCAGCTCCGATCCGCCTCACCAAGCGTACGACTTCCAGCCCCCCAACCCGCAGAATTGTGGAAGTTCGCCACCATATGGCCAGGCGAAACCAGGGCGTCGCATGCCCGCCGAACCCCGTCTTCCAGCTGCATGCCCCCAACCGGAAGAAGCTCGTCCAGGTGACCTAGCGTCCTGGGGCCAATGATGGGTGCGGTGATTCCCGGCTGATCCTTCACCCAAAGAACGGCCAACTGGATTGGCGGGACCCCGACCTCCTTCGCGAGAGTCACGAATCGATTCCCGACCTCGATCCCCGGTTCATTGATCCGTTCAGCATAAATCCCACCGCGGTAGGC
>JABDNZ010000456.1 GCA_013043565.1 Gemmatimonadota bacterium
GCCCAGGCCCTCTCCGCTGCCATCTCGTCCATTTACGAGATTCCCCTCCCTGAAGGGGGCCCATTCGCGGTCTACAATGTGGGGATGCTGGGAGGCGGGTTGGTGACCAACGCAATCCCTCAGGAGGCCTGGTTTACAGTGGATTTGAGGTCGGTGTCCCCTCCCCTCCTGGACGAGTTGGATATGGAGCTGGATAGGCGGGTGGCCCGGGTAGCCGAGGAACATCGGGTCGAGTGGACCCGAGATCCGGCGGCCAGTCCTTCGGCTGTGGAGGCTTCCCGCTCGATGCTCTCCGAAGAAGTCCGGCGCTCTCACCCCATCGTCCAGACCGCCCTCGACGTCTACGGGTACCTCGGGATCCGAGCCAGACCTCAGGATAGTGGGTCCACCGACGCGGTTGCCGCCGTCGTGAGGGGGATCCCGGCTATCGCCATTGGACGTGGCCGTGGGGGAGAGCAACACACCCTCTCGGAATGGGCGGAAGCACCCAGCGCCCTCGATGCAACCAAGGCGCTCCTGTTGATCGCCGTCTCTATGGCGGGGGTCGGAGGCTAAGCCCCACCCCCGCTGAGGATAGGCACGCCCTTCTCCACTAGAAGTGCGTTGAAATCCCCCAGGTCTTCCTGGACGAAGACTTCCAGGGCCTGCAAGTGCTCCTCCAGGGCCCGATGCAGGATCCCCTGAACTTCAACCTCCTGATCCGTGGGCCGAAAGTCGGCCTGCGCCAAGCCACCGGTGAGATAGGACAGCTTGGAGATGAGTTTCGCCTCGAAGCGCACACCGTCCTGCCCCTGCCCCGTCTGTCGCAGGTCCACGAGACCCATCTCGAGCTCGATCAGCTCCTCCTCGAGCGCTTTCGCTGCCTCGGATACTTCCATGTCGCCGGAAAACTGAGCGAGGGTGCGGAGCTGAGCTCTTATGGCCTCCATCCGGTTGACCGTTCCCACGGCCGCCTCCAGGTCCTCCTTCACGGCATTAAGCAACTGGACCTGAGCAGCGATATCGGCTTCGCTGCCGCCCGAGTTCGGGTCTTTCCTAACCTCCAGCGTCTGTGTGAACTCCTCCCCGTCGACGGAGAGCACCACGGTATAGGCGCCGGGGGGCTGGAGGACACTCATGCGGCCGGTGCCCGGAGCCGAGCGGCCTTCGGGACCCACGGTCAGGTGCTCGGCGTAGATGGGCGGCGAATGAAGTGTGGCTGCCGAGGTAGACTCGTCTCGGAGATCCCAGTAGAGCCGGTTCACTCCTTTTTCGTTGGTTCCGTTGAGGGTCCTGACCAGGCGGCCGGTGCCATCCCGGATCTCCAGGATGGGGATGGCTTCCGCCGGGTCGGCCAGCCAGTAGTTGATGGACGCACCGTACTCGGGATCCTCACCCGTGGTCGGATCGTCATACGTCGTCGAGGGCCGCGTTATCGTCCGGAACCGGTAGGCCGCCCTGGGAGCGAAAAGATGAGCCTCTTCTTCCATCACCTCCGGGGTGAGTTGCTGCAGCGGTGTCAGATCGTCCAGGATCCAGAAGCCTCTCCCGTACGTGGAGATCACCAGGTCGTCAAAGTGTTCCTGAATGACGATCCCTGATACCGGAGCATGAGGGAGGTCGTTCTGGAGCGGCTTCCAGTTCTCCCCATCGTCGAAGGAAACGTAGATGGCGTTCTCGGCCCCCAGGTATAGAAGCCCCTGCCGGACCGGGTCCTCGGCGATGACCTTCGTGAAGCTGAGCGCGCTAGCGGGGATCCCCGACGTGATCCTCTCCCAGCTCTCGCCATAGTCCCTTGTCCGGTAGACATGGGGTTCCAGGACGTTCACCTGGTGGCCATCGGCCGCGACATAGGCCGTGCCGGCGGCGTACCGGGAGGGGGCGATGCTCCTCACGGCGATCCACTCCGGAAGCCCGGGGACGTTCTCTGTCACATTGGTCCAGGTGGCACCCCCGTCTCGCGTAATGTGGAGGAGGCCGTCATTGGTTCCAGCCCAGATGAGCCCCTCCTCGATGGGAGACTCGGCGATCCCGAACACCGTGCCCGCATACTCCACGCCGATATTGTCTCCCGTCAGACCCCCCGAAGGACCCATCCGACCCCGATCGTTCAGCGTCAGATCAGGACTGATCACCTCCCAGCTCTGGCCGCCATTCCGGGTCCTATGGACATGCTGGCTACCTACGTAGACCGTGTTGTGGTCATGGGGTGAAATGTGCAGTGGGCTGTCCCATACGAACCGGTACTTGACGCCCGAGGCCGCTCCCCGGCTCTGTTCGGGCCATACCTCCACTGCTCGGTATTGCCGCCGATCCTCTTCGTATCGGACAACAATGCCTCCGACCATCCCTGACCCTGATGCGGAAGACCAAACGATGTTGGGATCCACCGGATCAGGCGTGGCCCACCCGCTCTCACCCCCGCCCACATGGTGCCACATTCCCCGGGCGATCCCCCTTCCGGTCCGCCCGTTGCTGGGCCCCCGGTAGGTTGGCTCGTCCTGTTTGTTACCGAGGACGTTGTAGGGAATCATGTTGTCCACTGTGACATGGTACATCTGGGCGTTGGTGAGTCGCTGCCGGAACCACGTTTCTCCCCGGTTGATCGAGATGGAGAGTCCCTGGTCATGGGCCACGATCATCCTGTCCCCGTCGGTGGGATCGATCCACATGTCATGATGGTCGCCGCCGGGGGCGTTCCCTCGAGGGATGGTGCGAAGCGTCATTCCTCCGTCCAGGGACACGGCATAGGAAGCGGTCAGGAAGTACAGCTCGTTCTTGTCATCCGGGTTCACCACCACTCTGGAGTAGTAGTGGGGACGGCCCATGGCGTTTCGATTCCTGGAGACGAGAGTCCAGGAACGACCTCCATCGTCCGAGCTCCACACCTGACCGTCCTCTGTCGGCTCCCCGTCCCACGGTATCCCGTCCCCGGTCTCGAACATTGCGTAGACCCTCTGGGGATTCGACGGGGCGATGGCCACGGCCACTTTTCCCACGGGTTTGGTGGGCAACCCCCGGTCTTCCAGCCTCGTCCAGGAAACTCCTCCATCCCTGGAGACGTGAAGGCCTCCGCCGGGCCCTCCGCTGGTGCGGCCCCAGGTACGGATCTCGAGCTGCCAGGTCCCTGCGAATAGGACATCCGGATTCGACGGGTCCATGGCCAGATCGGAGCATCCGGTGTCCTCATCCACGAAGAGGACATGCTCCCAGGTTTCCCCTCCATTCTCCGTCCGGAAAACCCCACGCTCCGGTTGGGGCCCATAGGCATGACCCAGTGCGCACACCAAAACAACGTCTGGGTCGTTGGGATGGATCACGATCCGAGGGATTCGACCCGTCTCCGGTAGACCCATGAGGTTCCACGTCTGCCCGGCATCGGTGGATTTGTATACGCCCTCCCCAAGGGAGATATGGCTTCGGATCTTCCCCTCCCCGGTTCCAGCCCAAACCACATTTGGATCGCTGACGGAGACCGCCAGGGCCCCGATGGACTGGACCGGTTGGTCATCGAAGATCTCCGCCCAGTTGACTCCACCGTCGGTGGTTTTGTAGATGCCCCCGGACGCCGCTCCCACGTAATAGGTATGAGGATCGCCCGGGACCCCGGCGGCGGCGCTGAAGCGGTTCCCCTCCGGCCCGATGTTTCGCCAATGCAGAGCGTCATAAGCCTGTGGGCTCGGAATCCCCACCGAGGCCACCTGAGCCTGGAGAGGAAGGACCGGGACCAGAAGCCCTGCGGATAAAAATAGGACGAGGAACGTGCGAAGCGCGGTACGCATGGGTGCCTCCCCGTGGAATGGGTCTTTCCAGGATCAGTGACCTATACGCAGGCGAGGTTCAGGCCGTCAAGTTGGGGGGCGGCGGGACGACCCGTCCACCACGAGGTATCCGACCCGAGCCTCCCGCCCTGCCCCGAACTTATAGGGAAAGGTGAGGTACGTCGGCGGGACGGGGCCGGGGTCCAGCCCGAAACGGCCTTCGAGGTCCTCCCGGAGTTCTCGGGGCAGGGGTTCGCTCCGTACGGCATCCCAAACAACCAACACGGGCCCCTCTTCTCCCGGTTTCGGGAGGACGTAGCCCGGTACATATCCTCGGGCGCCCGGGAGCCGTTTCACGAGGTTGCCCGCGAACCAGGTGTTGTGAGTCAGGACGTACGGATGTTCGGGGGCGACCGCCGAGAGCTCTCGGGCCACTGGGTCGAAAGGGTAATTCACTCGGGTCATTACACCCAGG
Source organism: Gemmatimonadota bacterium (assembly GCA_013043565.1). Taxonomy (GTDB): domain Bacteria; phylum Gemmatimonadota; class Gemmatimonadetes; order Longimicrobiales; family Gaopeijiaceae; genus JABDNZ01. Next base: position 4,216 of record JABDNZ010000456.1, read on the forward strand.
GAGGGCCCCAGGAGGGATCGAAGGCCTGCCGCCACAAGGGTAACGACCGCGGCGGCGGCGGCAACACGCCTGAACCATCGGACCCGCGACGCCCGAAGGCCGTTCTCGCCTGCGCCAGAGAAGAAGTACAAAGGCGCCACAAAAAGGAGAGGGATCATCCATCTTTCCTTCACATGCCCGACCCCAAGTGCCAGGATTCCGACGGTGAGGCCCGCGATCAAAGCCACCAAGTATCTTTGTGCGAGACGGCCGGTCAGGGTGTCCCCGCGAGCCTTGGCCCTCCGGAACAAGCCGGGAAAAAACCCAGCCCACATCAGCCAGAGCGGAGTGAGGAAAGAGACCACCGCCAGGAAAAGCACACCCAAGCCAACGATGCGGTTGTTCCCGGCCACTGCGTCCACCTTGGATAAGGACCTGACGGCCACCTCCCAGTGATCCACGGCCCAAGCGAAGTGTGGAGCGGAGACGACCAAAGCACACCCGAGTCCCACCAGGATTCGTGGATTCAAAACGAGGGCTCTTCCTTCAGGCAGGCTCAGAAGGGCGAGGCTCAGAGCTCCAGCGAACACCACAAAGTTGTACTTGCTCAACATCCCCAGTCCCACTAGAAGCCCGAGGACGGCATACCATGCGACGCCTGGCCCGGGGTTGCTCTCACACCCCCACGATCGAAGTCCGCGGACCACCAGGTATAGGGTTGCAGCGCTGACGGTCAGAACCATCACTGAGTGGGAAAGGTCGCGCTGAGCTTCCCACACCACTTGTGGTATGAGGAGCCAGGAAAGAACGGTCAACGAAACCAGAGTCGGTCGATCCGGCCAGTGGCGTCGGGCGGTCAGCCAGAAGAACAGGTAGGCGAGAAAGAGAAGTCCGTTCTTGACCAGGGCGAGGGAAAAGAGATTCCTGCCGAAGAGGCCAAAGGCCAGATGCTGGATCCAGGCATAGAGCGGCGGCTGGCCGGAGTACC
>JABDNZ010000461.1 GCA_013043565.1 Gemmatimonadota bacterium
GAGCCAGGAGAGACTGGGAGAGAACCAGCTCCTCCCGAATCACATCGGCAAGCTCCAGATCCATCGCACTGTCAGAAAGCGGACGCACCCGCTCTTCGTCTGGATCCTCCGACTCGTCCACCGGAGCGAAGAAGAGATTCAACTCTTCGTCCACTTCGACGCGTACCGGCTCGAGACAACGCCGGCATTCCTGGGCCAAAAAACCTTGGAGCCTCAACCGGGCCAGAACCTCTCCGCTCGGGATCCATTGCACTTGGCCAAAAACGGAAAGAGGGGTTGAAAACCGAAGCTCCGTCCCCTCCCATTTCGGATCGTCCGACGGAATCTCCGCCCGGATCTCTAGGCTCCCCTCCCGCTCCAAGCGAGGCAAGGGGATCGTTAGCATAGCTGGGAAAGATAGCCGAATTCGAGGTCCAATGTCAACGCGAAAAACCAGAAATCACAAGGCGTTCCGGGATTCTTATCGGGTATGGATCCAGTGAAATCCCGAACCCCCCTTTGTGCCTGACTAGTCCCACCCTTTTAGCCCACGCTCCCGCGCCTCTACCCCTCCAGACCAAGGACCTCCTGGTCCGAGAAGAAGAACGCCACTTCCCCCCGGGCGTTCTCATCCGAATCGGAAGCGTGGATGGCGTTCCTCTCCTTGTTCTCCGCAAAAAGAGCCCTGACCGTCCCAGGCGAAGCCTCGGCAGGGTCCGTAGCGCCGATGGTCTCACGAAGATGGGCCACGGCGTTCTCCCGCTCCAGGATCATGGGGATACATGGACCTGAAGTCATGAACGCCACCAGGTCCTGGTAAAACGGACGCTCTCGGTGCACGGCATAGAACCGCCCGGCTTCCGTCTCCCTCAAGTGGGTCATTTTCAGGGCTCTGATGGTGAACCCCGCTTCCTCCAGATGGGCCAGAATCCTTCCTGCTTTTCCTGAGGCAACGGCGTCAGGCTTCACAATGGCGAGAGTGCGATTCATCTCCCCTGATCACTCCTTCTGTTGTCTTTTTTGAATGCTCGTCTGTCTCGATCTCCGGCCTACGGAGGCAGGCCGAGCCACCCGGCCCCATCCGAAACCTCAGGGCTTCGGCGGCGAGGCCTCGCCGCCGCCAGCGGGGACGACGTCCTTCGGCTCAAAAAGGAGTTGGAGGGCCGTCTCGGCCGACAGGAACCCGATCAACTCCCCGCCACGCACCACAGGCACCTGGGTTACCCCTTTGTTGACCATGAGATTCGCAGCCTCGACAAGGCTCTGATCTTCGGAGATGCACATGACCGACCGGATCATCACCTCCCGGGCCATGAGAGTCCGCATTTCAATCCGCCCCGACGCGCCCGTCAGCCGCTCCGGGACCAGATACTTGATGGCGACTCCCGTGGTAATCAGGCCCAGAAACTCGAGTTTTTCCCCAACCACGGGGACGGCGCTGACGCCCTGGCGGACCATCAACCCGAGGACTTCGTCGAGAGGAGTCTCGGGGTAGACCCTGTACTTCAGGGGACTCAGGCCGTCGGCCACAAGGAGCTGGTCCTGTAACTCCAACGTCATGAAAGCGGAAAAGGAGAGAAGCTCCTCGGCGGTCGATGCCTGCCTGAGGCGCGCCCCGTTTTCCTTATCCCTCAGAAACCGTGACAACGCTGGGATGGCCTGGATCTTGAGGGGCGATACCCGACGCGGTGAGAGGAGTAGGAGGAGAACGGAGGCGGTGCCACCCTCTGCCCGGTCCCCCAGAGAGAAGGTGCCGGACGAAGACCCCAGGCATCCCACCAGCGTACCGACCTGGTTGCTTTGGGCAGCCATGAGGACCACCCACTCGTTCACCCTGACGACCTCGCCACGGGCCTCGGAAAGGAACTCCCCGGCCAGCCGTGTTCCGACTCCTGGCTCCAGAGTTTGGGAAGATGCGAGCCGGTGGAAGAGGAGGCCAATGGCCTCGTCCAACGTGTCCACCTCCATGGGGACCACCATGTGATCCCGAGAGACGATTTCGGAGAGTATCATTCCCTGGTCGAATCCCCCTTCAGGTGCCTCCCCGGGATCGTCGATGGACGGTGAGTCCTGGAGAGGCCCCCGAGGTTCGGGAGGACACCGGCCCGCGAACGGAGTTCAACTCCGAGAAGCGGGTTTTATAGAGCGTCCTTGATGAGGCGGGAAATATCCAGCGGCCGAGCGGCCACGGCGATCCCGTTCTCCTCGAAGGTCTTGATTTTCTCTTCGGCAGTTCCTGCGGAGCCACTGATGATGGCCCCCGCATGGCCCATGCGGCGCCCTGGAGGTGCGGTCTGGCCCGCGATGAAGCCCACCACCGGGATGTCCAGATTCTCGTTCACCCAGGCGGCGGCGTCCTGCTCATCGGTGCCACCGATTTCTCCGATCATGACGATGGCTTCAGTGTCTCCGTCGTCCTTGAAGGCGGAAAGGGCGTCGATGAAGTTCGTCCCGATCAAGGGGTCTCCGCCGATACCCACACAGGTCGTCTGCCCGATGCCGCCGTTCGTCAGCTGAATTACGGCTTCATACGTCAACGTGCCGGACCGGGAGATCACACCAACCGGTCCAGGAGTGACGATTTGAGCCGGGAGGATCCCGACCTTCGCCTTCCCCGGGGAGATGATCCCCGGGCAGTTCGGACCCAGGAGTCTCGCACCCCGATCCGCAACGTATTTCAGGGCCCTGGTCATGTCCTGGACAGGCACCCCCTCGGTAATGCAAACGATGAACTTGATACCGGCCCCGGCGGCTTCCAGGACTGCTCCCGAAGCAAAGGCCGGCGGCACGTAGATGGCCGACGTGTTGGCCCCGGCCTCGTTCACCGCGTCCTCGACGGTGTTGAAGATGGGCACCTTCTTCCCATCGGGTCCGTCGAAGGCCTGTCCACCCTTCCCGGGGGTGACGCCGGCCACCACCTGGGTCCCGTATTCCATCATCTGGTACGTGTGGAAAGATCCGTCTCGCCCCGTGATCCCCTGGACCACGAGTCGTGTGTTTTCGTCTACGAAGATAGCCATGGATATGGACTCACTTTTCTCGTGTTCTATTGGGTCACGCCGGGTTGGCCAGGGCCACCGCCCGCTCTACGACTTCATCCATGGACGTTGCGGCAGACATCCCCGCGCCCTCCAGGATCGCCACTCCCTCCTCCTCGTTGGTCCCCGTGAGGCGGATGACGAGCGGAACCTTGATGTCGATGCGCTTCATGGCCTCCACGATGCCGTTCGCAACGTCGTCGCAGCGGGTGATCCCCCCGAAGATGTTGAAGAGGATCACCTTCACGTTTGGATCGGAGGTGATGATTTCCAGCGCCGCGACCACCTTGTCCGGATTGGATGATCCTCCGATGTCCAGGAAGTTGGCCGGCTCCCCTCCGTAGTACTTCACGAGGTCCATCGTCGCCATGGCCAGGCCCGCACCGTTTACACAACATCCCACGTTCCCGTCCAGCTTCACGTAACTCAGGTCCGCTTCCCGCGCTTTGGTTTCGGACTGGGGCTCGGCCGAGAGGTCTCTGTACGCCGCGATGTCCGGCTTCCGGAATAGTTCGTTGTCATCCACGCTCATTTTCGCGTCGATGGCTTTTACGTCACCGGCCGGCGTGGTGATGAGCGGGTTGATCTCGGCCATGGAAGCGCCAGCGGCCGAGAAAGCCTTGGAGAGCTGCCCGATGATCTTCGCCGCTTGCTTCACCAGGGACGGGTCGTCATAGAGGGCCGCGGCCAGCCAGTAGGCTTCATGAGGAAGCAGCCCGTACCGCGGGTCGATGGTCAGCTTCTTGATGGCATCCGGGTTGGAATGGGCAACCTCTTCGATGTCCACCCCACCTTCCGACGAAACCATAAAAGTGACGGACTGGGCCGCCCGGTCCACCAAACATCCCACGTAGGCTTCGGTGTCGATCTCTTCGGCCGGAGTAATCAGGACCGTCTCGACCGTGAGCCCTTTGATATCCATCCCAAGGATCGCCTCAGCGTGTTCTCTGGCCTCATGGGCGTCGGACGCCAGCTTCACACCGCCGGCCTTCCCGCGGCCTCCGGAGTGAACCTGGGCCTTTACCACCACCCGGCCCCCCAGTTTCTGGGCTATGGCTTCGGCTGCTTCGGGAGTCTCGGCCACCTCCCCCGGCGGAACGGGGATCCCGGCGTTCCGGAAGACCTCCTTGGCCTGATATTCGTGGATATTCATCGCAAATCCTCGTGCGGTTCGAATACGTGTCGGACCCTGGGCAGACCGACGGGAGCCCGATGGCTCCCCGGCCCCAGGGACCCGGAAAGGTAGGGGGGGGGCGTAGGGTTGGCTACCCTCCGCCAGCCCCTCCCGAGACGGTCCTGAGGAGGGCTCTGAGCTCTTCGAGAGCCGCCCCGAAACCCGCCCAATCTCCACCTCTCAGACGGGTCTCGGCTTGGTCCAGGAGGTCCAGCGCTTCCTGAGGCCACTGGCCTATCGCCGGAGGGCCTTCCTGAGCTTCTCCGGCCACGGGGACCGAGGGAACCTCACCGCCCCCAGCCCGGGCCAGGGACGAGATGGCGCCCTCCAGGGTTTCCTCCATGGCCACCCGCCGGCCATCGCTCACCACGAAGCGACGGAGCTCGGGAATGGCGTCCGCTTCCGCAGCCAGGAAGATCGGCTCCAGATAGAGAATGCTTTGGCCGACGGGCACAATGTGGAGGTGACCGGACCAGACCTGGCTCCCCCCCTGCCGCCAAAGGGAGAACTGCTGAGAGATCTCCGGATCCTGTTCTACCAGGGCTTCCACCTGGCGAGGCCCGGGTACCTGTTCTTCTACGGCGATTTCATAAAGAAGCAGATCGCCGTAACCCTCAGGGTCACATCGGGCGGCAAGGATGGCGGTGAGATTCTGCCGCTCGGCCGGAACAAAAACCGTAGTCAGGAGAAACTCGGGGTCTTCCTCTCCGGGCAGGCGGTAGAGCCCGTACTCCGGCACGTAGGGGACTGGGCGGGTCCCCTGGGCCAGCTCTTGAGGAAGCGCCCAAACGGCCTGCTGTCCATGGAACAGGGGGGCCGTCTCCTGATGGTACCTGAGCAAGACCCGGGCTTGGACTTGAAGAAGGGCTTTGGGATACCGGATGTGGGCCCGAAGCTCCTCCGGCATCTCTTCGAAGGGAGCAAAAAGATCCGGGAAGACCCGGGACCAAGCTTCGAGGAGGGGATCCTCCGCATCGATTCGGAAGAACTTGATCTCACCGGTGACTCCGTCCACGGTCACCTTTACGCTGTTCCGGATATAAGTGACCCGCCCGGCCCCTGGGACTTCATGGACTGTCGAGAGGGGAAAACTACGAGTGGTGGTGAAGCCATCCAGGATCCAGACAACCCGCCCTTCGTGGATGACCGGATAGGGATCTTCCAGGAAGCGGAGGAATGGAGCGATGGCCTGTGCCCTCTCGTATACGCTCCTCCGGAACACGAACTGGCTTTCCGACGAGACCTCGGATGAAAAAAGCAGGCTCGCATCCCTGGCGTACCAGGCAAGGGCCAACTTCCGAATCAGACCGCTTAGCTGAATCCCGCTGGGAAGGTCCGTCAGGTCTCCACCTGAGGCGAGCACGGAATCCGGGCTCACGATGGCATAGCGCTGGGCCCTCGCCCCGAAATACACCGAAGGATCGGAGAGGCTCAAGGCCTCCGGGCCATCCGCCCCAATCGCCACGGGCCCACCGGGCAGCTCGGCTGAAACCGGTGGAATCCCGGAGATGAACATCCGGGGCCGACCTTCCGGAGTACGGCTGTTCACAGCGCTGGCTACAGCACCCATCCCGGATTGATAGAGGGTTCGGAGGTGCCGGTTTTGCCAGTTGGGGTCCAGGATGCCCGCGGGATCGATTTCCCGCACCGATACCGCAACCGGGATGACACCGTCCCCGGACGGATACCGGTCGATGGCGACGATCTCGAAGTCGTAATACGGTTGCCGCGCGTGGACCTCGTGGAATGTCGTGAGGAGGGCGTCGGGGGTCCAAACAGGCAACCCTTCGAACTGCCTGGCAGCCAAGCCCCAATCGGGCGTGGCCTCCAGGGAATGGTTGAAAGCCTGCCGCTGAAGGGCGTTCAATCCAAAGCCGGTTCTCGTAGACTCCAAATTGGCTTCGATGTAAGGCGTCTCACGATCCAGCTCGTTCGGCTCCACCTGGAACCTCTGGACCAATTCCGGATAGACCTGGATCAAAACCAACCCACCCAACACCACCGCGATTCCCGATGCAAAAAGTGGCATCAGCCTCGTCTTGAAGCCGGACCACGCCACGATGCCTGCCGCTACCAGCGTGATGACCGCCAGGGCCTGGTACCCACGGACTCGGGCCGAGGCATCGGCGAACCCGAAGATCCCCTGCACCTGCGAATTTCCGTCCAGCATGAGGAAGTAAGGTGCCAGCCAGAATCTCCCCGCCAAGAAGAGGAGGAACAGGGCGCCGAGGACCGCAAGGTGCTTCCTTGGAAGCGGCGCGATCTTCATCTGGCCTCGGCGGAAGGTTAGGGAGCCGGTAGCCGCGTAGCCGGCCGCCGAAAAACACAGGAGGAGGAAAACGAGGGAGAGCCCAAGCACCAACCCCCCACCGAGAATCGGAAGGGTAAAGACGAAGAAAGATACGTCCTGCCCGAGCCAGGGTACCGTGAGCCCCCATTCCGGGGACCTGAGGAGAAGCAGCAACCGCAACCCGGCGGTCCGGGGAAACACCGCGGTCAGCCAAAGCCCCATGAGAGCGGAGATGACCACCAGGCCAATCGTGATGATCCGCGTCGGTATTCTCTCCGCGATCTCCAAATTCCCGAACTGTCGCCTGATCTGGACCCCGCTCAGGGTCCTCCCGACGATCCTGAAGCTGAGAAACGCCAAAACGGCCGTCACCGCCCCTGCGGTCACCCGCATACCCAGGTCGGCCAGGGTCCGCGTCCAGAAGGCCGATGAATAATCGACGGAGCGGTACCAGAGAACCTCCGTGTAGAACTCGGTACCCCAGCGGCCGATCAAAAAGACAAGGACGATTGAAACGGCCAGTGTGAGAAGTATGCGACTTCCCTTTCGGAGCTTCGGTGCCGGGTCAGACATGGATTCCCTGAGTCGCGAGCCAGTTTTCCATCAGGCCCTGGATTTCCGCCAACCGCTCGGGTGTCCGAGCTTCGAATCGCGCCACGATGACGGGCTGCGTGTTGGAGGTCCGGAGGAGGCCCCATCCGTCGCCGAAGAGAACTCTCGCCCCGTCTACGTCGATAACGTCATGGCTTTTGCGGAAATGCTCGAGGGCCCGCTCCACCACCTCCCATTTCTTCTCTTCGTCCACCTCGATGCGAATCTCCGGAGTGGCTACGTACTGGGGAAGGTCGGCCACCAAATCGGACAATGGCCTGTCCTTTCTGGCCAGGAGGTCCACCAGGCGACATGCAGCATAGGGTGCGTCGTCGATCCCTATATAGTTGTCGGCAAAGCAGATGTGTCCGGACAGCTCACCTCCTAACGGTGCCCCCAATTCCTTCATTCTGGCCTTGATATGGGAGTGACCGGTCCTCCACATCACCGGGTCTCCTCCGGCTTTCGCGAACGCTTCGGGGAGCACCTGCGAACACTTCACGTCGAACACCAGCTTCTGACCCGGACCTAGTTGGTCGAGAATGTCCAGGCCGAAAAGCAGGAGGAGGATGTCACCCCGAACAACGGTTCCATTCTCGTCCACCGCTCCGATCCTATCGGCGTCGCCATCGAAGGCGATCCCGAGGTCGGCTTCCCGCTCCCGGACCAACTCGATCATATCCACCAGATACTCATCCACCGTGGGATCAGGATGGTGGTTCGGGAAGGTCCCGTCGGATTCGCAGTAGAGGGGGATAACATCTGCGCCAATGGCTGAAAGAAGGTCCGTCGCCACCAAAGCGCCGGCTCCGTTCCCGCAATCCACCACCACTCGAACCGGCCTCGCGAGCTGAAAGCCCTTCGCAACTTCGGCGATATAATCGGGGATCACATCTTGGTGAACGAGAGACCCGGACCCGTCGGAAAGGCGTCCCGTCTGAATCCGATCGAGAAGGTCCTGGATGGCCGCTCCGAAAAAGGACTTCTGCTGGAGGGTCATCTTGATCCCGTTGTAGTCCGGCGGATTGTGGGACCCGGTGATCTGGATGGCCCCGTCCGTCTTAAGCCTATGCTCGGCCCAAAGAGCAAGGGGGGTAGGCACGGTCCCGAGGCTGACCACGTCCACTCCGGCACTCATGAGTCCGTCCATCAGACCCTCGGCCAACCGGGGGGAGTGAGGGCGGTTGTCCTGGCCTACCGCCACCCGGGCCGGCCCCCCGCCCTGGGTTTCCTCCAGTACCGAACCGTAGGCCCGGCCCACCAGCCGTGTGACTTCCTGATCCAGATCCCGATCAACGATTCCCCGGATGTCGTACTCTCTGAAAATATGGGTAGCAAGTGCCATGTCGTTCCGTGCTTCCTTCACTGTCTGTAGTGGGCTGAATATCGAGGTATCGAACGTAGAGCAGGCCATGTGGAGGGTCAATGAATCACCGCGGCTCTGCTCCTCTGGGTCTCCACAAACACCATACCTTATCGTCCACTTTCGAGGATCAGCGACCCATGGCTCGGAAACCAGTGGCCACCGCCATGGGGCGGAACCGGGCGGAACGGCTCAGAACGTGAAGGTAAGCCCGACTCCGACCGAATGATGCCGACTGAGGCCCTCGGAAGGCCAGTCCACACGGTAAGCACGATACTCGAGAACCGTCCCCCATCGCTCGGAGATGGGCCGCTCCAGTCCCCCGAACGCCATCCAGCTCGGCGAGGATTCCCCCTCACTCCTCATTCGCCCGGCCCCGATCCCGAGAAAAGGCTTCCAACTCCCAGTGGTGAATCGAAAACCAAGACTGGCACCGAAGACTTTGAACACCCAGTCGGTCTGCTTGGTGACCGGGGTCCCCGGAGGGCAGCTTTCCATACCGGGACAATAGGCCGGCCCCGTGCTGATAACGGGGGTGGCGACGGACAACTCGCCGA
>JABDNZ010000462.1 GCA_013043565.1 Gemmatimonadota bacterium
GGGTGGTCCCGGCACGACATGTACACCCTGGGGCCCTCGGACGTAAGCGGAGGTTATGAGACCTGGATCAACCAGGCCGATCCTTGGGACAAGGAGCCTTACGACATCACTACGCCGGACTCCCGTATTTCAGTCCCGATGACACCGAAGACGGACGGGAAGTACATCGAGTACCGGGGGAACAGCCCCTTCCCATCTTCCCGGGGCATCTGGACGTTCTCCAACTATATCTCTTATCGTCATAACTACCCCGACTACCTGGGGTACTATGGGGACTACATGGATGCGGAAGTCGACCTCATCAAGGCCGAGGCCTATTACCGGCTCGGTCAGTTCGACAACGCCCGAGCCATCGTTAACCAGTGGCGGGCCAACGGCGACCTTCCGCCCTTCGTGACGAACTCCAACCCCGATGGCCCCGATATGTGTGTCCCGCAGATGCCCGATGGTAGCTGCGGCGACCTCTGGGAAGCCATCAAGTACGAGAAGCGCATCGAGAACTTCCACTATGGAAGCGTGTCGGAGTTCATGGATGACCGCCGTTGGGGCGATCTCTTCACGGGGACGTGGCTTGAACTGCCCGTACCCGGTTCTGAGCTCCTCCTTCTCCTAATGGAAATCTACACTTTCGGTGGAAACGCCGGTAACGGCGCTCCCGTGAGTGCACGCTCCTTCTCGGATTTTGCCAACGACTTCTCACCTGAAGCATTGAGCTTCAAACGGCAGGCCCTTGACGCTCGGTTGAGAGACCTGAATAAGAGGCCTGACGTGGTAGGACCTGTCCGTTAAGGCAGGCAAGCACAGTTGTGGGTAAGGGAGCGGGTCGTCGCGATGGTCGCGGCGGCCCGTTCCGCTACTCGTCCTTTATTCATGGAGGCGTGCGAAAACTGCCTCCTAGCTGGAGCCAGCACATGAGCAGACCACGGTTGGCCCCCTTTCTCCTCGCCGTCTGCCTCGTTCTTTCCGTGGCCGTGGCGGGTTGTGCCTCAGGTGGTTCAGGTGGGAGGACTACCCTCCGAAGAGACATCGGGAACGTAATGATCCCGCCTCTAACCACGGCCCGGGAGAAGGTCTTCGGGAAGTACCAGATACCCATGTACCGGGAGGAGGGCACGTCCCGGAGCATCATGTGGGAGACCGATTGGTTGCCCCGGCAACCGGCACCGGAGGAAACGGCTGCGGGGGTCACGGGTGGCCGAAACCGGATCACCATCCGCGGCACCTACGTCGAGGAGAGGATGGACGGCACCCCGGTCTTACGCGTGAGGTTGGAGGTCGAAAACCAGATTCGGACTGCTCTAAACCCGGAATGGCACCCGGGACCGATGCCGGAAGCGGTAGAGGACCGGTTCGAAGAGATCTACGACGACCTCATGCTGGAGGTCAGGGCCGGCATAATTCGCTGACTCCTGGACAGGCGTTGTTTGAGGGGTAGCCGTGTTTGGCGTTCCCCGGTGCCGTCTGTCCTGGGTCCTTGTCAGCCGATGAGCTCCAGGGTTGCCGAGCGGGAGAGGGTTTCGCCCCGGATGAGGTCGGTGACGGTTACATTCACGCGATAGTGACCCAGTTCCTGGTCCCTGAGGGCGATGTCGAAGGGCGCTCCGAACATGGGCCCCTCTGTCTCGAGTTGAACACTCAGGGTCACCGGGCTCCGGGATTCGTCCACACTCCCGTCATTCCGTAGGGCCTCGACCGTAAAATCGGCTCGGAAGCGGCCGGCTCCAGCTCCATCCAACGCCAAGTGGTAGACCTCCAGGTAAACCCGGAGGGAGTCGATCCACCAGATCCTGGATGCCGGCAAAAGGGGAAAAGGAAGGCGGGATCCGTCCATGCCCTCCGGGATCCGGACCCCAAGGGTGAGGTCGCTGACCTCCAAGTGGGCTGTGTCGGTACTCAGTGGTGGTAGTGGCTCGATATGGGCTCGAGCCGGGAGTGCTCGGTTCTCCTCTCCTTCCGCCCCCCCCTGTTCCCCGAACCCCAGGTCGACGGACCCTGCTGCTGCGTAATCCTCGTCAAGGAGAGTTTCCCCGGTAATGGTTAGGTGCATGGGGAGCCTAGGGTGGCGGAGCTGGAAGATCGAAAGGTCTCCTTCCTCAGATGAGATCCTTTCCGTCAACCGCCCGACTTCGGAAAAATCCTCGTCCCGAACGATTAATGTGTGCCGCAGACCGGACCCGGGAGCCACGATACGCTGCCGGCGGAGCCCTGATCGGTCGGGGACGTCGAGCCTCGAGGCGGATGCGACCAGGATGAAGAGCCGGGGTTCATTGTCCCGCAGCAGCCTCACCATCTGTGTAACCATCTCGTCCTGGGCCCTGCTGTCGAAAGAGGAGAGGCTCGCATCGAGTGGTGGGTTCTCCGGGTCGGCCCGGTCCCGAAGCTGGTACCTTTGCGAGTAGGACCTGAGGGTGTTCTCGCTGGGCGAGACCAGGTTCCCTCCCTCCCGGTTTGTCCGGGAGGTGTACCGGTTCCAGAGCTCGTCCAGCTCTGCGAAGCGGCGCCCGAAAAAGCCTCCCACATCCGAGAGTGTTTCGTAGTAGAAGAGCTCCAGATAGTACGCTGCGGGTACGCCTCCAGGGGTGTACCTGGACGTGCCCTGACTCCGGGATGACAGTGGAATCAGGTCTCGGACCCCATCCACGAGCCTGAACCGCCCTTGGCCGCCCTCGTTTCCGAAGAGAAAGTAGGTGAATCCCTGATTGTTGAGATCGTCGTACACCCAGACCTCATATTGAGGGTTGGTGTCGTACCGGCGAATGGCCTCTCGGGCTTGAGCGTCCAGGGGGATCCGGATCTTGAGCTCCGTTTCGGAAGCTCCCAGCATACCTGATTTCTCCCGTCCGGGAGGGCCATACTTCACCCAGATAACGCCCCGGTCGTCCGTGCCGTAGGGGGAGTCCAGGCTGTACGTGAACTGGCTTCGAGCATAAAGAACCCGCTGCCAGTGCTCGATGAGGCGCTCGTTGAGGACGGAGGCTGGCGAAGGGTCTTCTTCGATCCAGAAGTGCTTCAGCTCCCGTGCGATCTTCTGGGTGGAGGAGTCTCGCAGGGCGGCCCATTGCTCCGCGTCCTCATCTTCCATGAGGGGCAGGATCCGCTCGAGTTCCTGGAGGATCGGTCCGCTGAGGTGAGGCGGGTATTCCGGGCCGGAAAGGCCCCAGAGGAGCATTTCGCTCGCCAATCCGTAACGCTCCTCATTTCCGTTCTCTATGGCCGTCTCGAGGTATGCGAAGGCGATCCTGGGATCTGGGGGAGCCGTGAAAAAGTCACTGGCTTCCTCCCAGAGCTTCAGGGCCCCTTCCCACTCTCCATCAGACTTGAGGTCCATGCCCTGATGGTAAGGACCCCGCTCCTGGACCTCCGGAAGGGTCGACTCCACCGACTCTTGGGAAAGCAGATATGCCGGGGTCACGGGGCTTAGGAGGGCCGCCCCTACCATCAGGCATCCAACGAACCTCATGAGACTCCCATTGTTCTAACGATCACCGTCATGATCTCCTCGGGTCGGGCTTACTGTGCTTCTCAAGGGGGTTTACCGGATTCTGACCCCGATGCCCCCGGTCAGGGCGAGGTCCATCTGCCGTCCGCCGTCCGCCAGGCCCGATCCACCGGTGTAGGAGGCAGAAAGAGCTGACAGGCGGATGAAAGCGGAGATCGGATCCCTGTCGGCCTCCAGGCCCACTCCGAAGGTTAAGGAGGGATTCACACTCGGGCTCTCCAATATCTGCTTGGATTTATCGCAGACCTGGTAGTCGTCGGTCA
>JABDNZ010000466.1 GCA_013043565.1 Gemmatimonadota bacterium
GGACCCTCCTGGGAATCACCGGCCTCGGTGCCTTGTTCGGGACGATGTTCCACACTCGTTCCGCAGAAGACTGACGCTCCCCTCATGGGGACCGCCGAACCTTACGGCGCTTCACTCCAGGCCTGGAGGCCTCGTCCTTCGTTCCTGAGTGAGCGCTTCTTTTTGTGCGCCTCATCCCGGGACGGGAAAGAATGAACCTCCATCCGCGGCCGTCGAAGATTGTCTGTGTGGGACGAAACTACGTGGCCCATGCCGCTGAAATGGGGAACGAGGTGCCGGCCGAGCCGCTTCTGTTCCTCAAGCCGCCTTCCGCCCTGATTACCGCGGGCGAGCCGATCCTCCTTCCTCCCGACGTGGGCCGGGTGGACTACGAGGGCGAGATCGGGGTCGTCATCGGGCGAAGGGCCAGCCAGATCTCGGAGTTCGATGCCTGGGAGTTCGTGGAGGGTATCGCCCCGGTGAACGATGTCACGGCTCGAGACCTCCAGCGGAAGGACAATCAGTGGAGTCGAGCAAAGGGCTTCGACACTTTTTGTCCGGTGGGGGACATGGTCCCGATTCTCGATGTGGACATCGACAGCCTTGGAGTGGTCAGCCGGGTGAACGGCGAGGAACGCCAGCGAGGCACCATAGATCAGCTGGTGTTCTCCATCCCTTTCCTCATTTCCCACGTCTCGAAGATCATGACCCTGGAACCCGGCGACCTCCTGGCAACCGGGACCCCGGAAGGAGTCGGTCCCCTGAGCTCCGGCGACGTCGTGGAGATCGAGATTCCTGGCTTGGGTACGCTGACGAACCCCGTTGTGGCAAGGTCGGAGGCCTGAAAAATGCATCCCGAAACGAGCGACCGATATCAGGGTCTTCCCCCGTACCCACTGGCAGGCATTCCGGAAACCCGCCGGCGACTGTTGGAAGAGGGGGTGGACGTCATCGACCTGAGCGCCGGGGACGCCGATCTGGCTCCCCCTCCCGCGGCCATCAAGGGGCTTCAAGAGGCGGTAGAAGACCCGGCGATGTCCCGGTATCCGTTCAACCTGGGCCTGGCGGAGTTCCGGGAGGAGGTCGTGGGATGGATGAAGAGGAGGTTCGGCGTCGACGTGGATCCGGGCAAGGAGCTCCTCCCCCTCATCGGATCCAAAGACGGCATCGCCCACCTCCCCTTCGGCTTCCTCGATCCGGGGGACGCGGCGTTGATTCCCGACCCCGGGTATCAGCCCTATAAGGGGGGTGTATGGCTGGCCGGGGGCGACCCCATCCTCGTCCCGCTGAAGCGGGAAAACCAATTCCTGATCCCTCTGGAGGAGCTTCCTCGGGACGACGTCGAACGGTCGAAGATCCTCTACCTCAACTACCCCAACAACCCTACCACGGCCCTGGCCCCACGGAGCTACCTGGAGGAGGCGGTGGATTTCTGTCACGCCCACGATCTCCTCCTGGTCTACGACAACGCCTACAGCGAGATAGCCTTCGACGGGTACCGCCCTCCCAGCATTCTGGAGATCGATGGCGGCCGGGAAGTGAGCCTGGAGTTTCATTCTTTCTCCAAGACGTTCAACATGACCGGGTGGCGAATGGGCTGGGCGGTAGGTGACGCTGCCCTCATAGGGGTCCTGGCGAAAGTGAAGAGCTTCATGGACACCGGTGCCTTCCTGGGGATCCAGGCCGCATGCGCGGCGACCCTTCGGGCATGGGACGACTGGGTGCCGGGTAATATCGAGATCTTCCGGAAGCGCAGGGACGCCGCCGTGGAGGGCATGCTGGAACAGGGGTTCGATGCCGAGAAACCCAAGGCAACCATGTATCTCTGGGTTCCCGTCCCAACCAATGAGACGTCCATGGAATTCTGCCGCCGGGCTCTGGAGCAGGAGGGCGTGATCGTCCTTCCAGGGAGCTCCATGGGTAAGGGAGGGGAGGGATATTTCCGTATCGCCCTCACGACAACGGAAGAGAGATTGCGCCTGGCCGCGTCCCGTCTGGGCCGCCTGTTGGCATAACCGCTCCCACGGGGTCCCTTGGGAACCGGCTACTTGGGGGGGGTTAGTAGAAACACGATGAACGACCGGCCAACCCCCCCTGTTTCGCCTCATTCCGGGCTACCTCCCTGGTTCGATCCCCGAACCCGGTACCGGGGGGCACGTCGGGTCGCCTTCGGCTTGAGCATCGCCGCCCACGTGGTGGCGGTAGCCCTCTACCCGAGCTTCTTTTCCGGCATTCCCGAAGCCGACATGGACGCAGGAGGGTTCGCTCAGGCCCTTGTACCTCCAGGTACGGAATTGGTGAACATCGTAGAGCTTCAGCCGGACCAGGAGGAAGAGCCGCCAACGCCGGAGGAAGTTCTGGAGCCGGAGGTGGAGGTCGTGCCGGTCCCGGTCAGGCCCACGGGCGTTGTGGCCCCTCCGGGGTTCGAGCCACCTGCCGGGGGACCGCCGGGACCCACCGCCGCCGAGAGGATCCGCCCGAGGCGCGGTGATCTTCGCTATTGGGCACCCGTCGATCCGTCTCGGGCCGCTCCTTCCCGAGAGGAGGTCATGCGGCTCCAACTCATCGCCGAGCTCGAGGCCCTTAACGACTCCGCCGCCATCGCGGCCGAGCTCGAGCGAAGGGCTACGGACTGGACCTATACGGACGAAGAAGGAAAACGGTGGGGAGTGTCACCGGGCCAAATCCACCTTGGGGATTTGACGTTGCCCATGCCGTTCGGCTTCGGAACCTCCGCCTACGACCGTGAACGTGCCGAGGATCGTCTGTGGGCCTGGGATGAGATCGAACGGGGGGCTGCCACCGGGGCGGTCATCAAGAGCTGGAGGGAAAGGGACAAAGCCATCCGGGAACGAATGAACGCAGAGCGAAAACCCGACACCACCCGAACGGGGGGCGGGGGCGGGTAACCCGGCGACCCCGACCGATCCACGCCTAAATTGACGCCCCCCGGGGCGCAGGTCATCTTTACTATTCTCCGCTCTTTCCGGGAGGTCCCCGGGGGGAGCGGACCCATTTCCCGACGAGTTCCGCCGACCAGGCCGACACTGGAGAGACCGTGCCCATCGAGATGGATCCCCGGTTGAACCCGAACAGCATCGAACCGTCCCTTTATGCCCGGTGGATGGAGGCTGGGGAGTTCGCCGTCGATCCCGCCGCCGTCCTCGAGGAGGGCCGGGAACCGTTCGTCATCGTGATCCCTCCCCCCAACGTCACCGCCGTCCTGCACATGGGGCACGGCCTCAACAACACGGTCCAGGATGTCCTCATACGGTGGCGAAGGATGCAGGGCAAAGCCTCTCTCTGGGCTCCGGGGACGGACCACGCCGGCATCGCGACCCAGAACGTGGTCGAGCGGCTCATCGCTGAGGAGGGAAAGACGAGGGATGATCTGGGCCGGGAGGCCTTCGTGGAACGGACCTGGGAGTTCGTCCGGGAGACCGGGGGCGCGATCCTGGATCAGCTGAAGGCCATCGGGTGCACCTGCGACTGGGACCGGACCCGTTTCACATTGGACCCAGGCCTCAGCCGAGCCGTCAGGGAAGTGTTCGTCCGTCTTTATGAGAAAGACCTGATCTACCGGGGCGAATACATCATCAACTGGTGCCCTCGCTGCCTCACGGCCCTTTCGAACGAGGAGGCCGAGGGAGATGAAGTCGAGGGGCGCCTGTACCATCTCCGGTATCCTCTGGCTGCGGACATGGCCGCCGCCGCCGCCTCGGCTTTCGAAGCCGTGAAGGCCGCGGCGGAGGGTGACTCCGGCGATGGTGCCGACGCTGCCGAAGATTCCGACGCCGGCGGATCCGGTCCGGCCGGGGATGCCAAAGAACCAGGCATCGCCCATGACGCCATCGGCCAGCTCCCCGACGGCCGCTGGTATCTGACGGTCTCCACCACCCGGCCCGAGACCATGCTGGGCGATACCGCGGTGGCCGTGAATCCGAAGGACGAACGCTTTAAGGGCCTGATCGGCGGTGAGGTGGACCTCCCCCTCACGGGTCGGCGGATTCCCATCATCGCCGACGACTACGTCGACCGGGGTTTCGGCACGGGCATGGTAAAGGTGACGCCGGCTCACGATCCCAACGACTTCGATATGGCCCAGCGAAGCGGAGTCCCGCCGCTGG
>JABDNZ010000023.1 GCA_013043565.1 Gemmatimonadota bacterium
GGCCGACACGGTCCCGACCGCAGCCGCCGAACTCCGGCCCTTCACCGGGCTTCTGAGGCAGGGGGACGGCGAGGGAATCTTCCTCATCGCCGAGACCGACGTGGAAACCGCCCAGCGGTTCCTGGACCTCGATGAGGTCAAGGTGGCCATGCCCAACAGGATCCAGCTCCACTGGGGCGCCGACCTCGTCGGGAGCGGGACTCAGATCTACCGCCGCCTCTATGTGCTCGAGGACGAGGCGTTCATCACGGGTGAATTCCTCGAGAACGCGGTGGCGAACCGGGACCCCCAGTACAACCAACCGTTGGTGAACTTCCAGCTCAACCGCCGAGGCGGGCGGCGATTCGCGGACTTCACCAGCCAACATGTCGGGGACTTCCTCGCCATCGTCTTGGATGGTGAGGTCATGAGCGCCCCCGTGATCCGTGACCGAATCGGCGCCTCGGGGCAGATCGAGCTCGGAAACTCTCCCATGGAGGAGGCCCGGGACCTTGCCCTGGTCCTGAGAGCCGGCGCTTTGAGCGCTCCCCTGGCCATTATGGAAGAGCGAACGGTCGGACCTTCCCTGGGCCAGGATTCCATTGACGCCGGGATCATGGCCGGGCTCGTGGGTTTGGTTCTGGTCGTGGTCATCATGCTTGGCTACTACCGAATGGCGGGCCTCTTGGCCCTGGGGGCACTGGCGGTTTATGTGACGATGGTCATGGGCGGGCTGGCGGCCGTGCAGGCCACCCTGACGGTCCCGGGTATCGCCGGGCTGATCCTCTCCGTGGGCATGGCGGTGGACGCGAATGTCCTCATTTTCGAGCGAATACGGGAGGAGCTCATCGCCGGTAGGGCCACCCGCACCGCCGTGGACGAGGGATTCGGGAACGCCCTTTCGGCCATCGTGGATGCCAACCTGACGACACTCATCACGGCCCTGATCCTCTTCCAGTTTGGTACGGGCCCTGTTCGTGGATTCGCCGTGACCCTCTCCATCGGGATCGTGGCCTCCTTCTTTTCAGCCATCTTTGTGACTCGGACCCTCTTCCTCCTGTATCTCTCAGGGAAGAAGGCCTCCGATCCAATCAGCATTTAAGAGCGTTCCATGCGCATCTTCAGCGAAGCCCATTACGAGTTCATCCAGGCCCGGAAGAAGGCCTACGTCGTATCCGGGGTTCTTCTCCTGGTTGCCATCGCCGCCATGGCCGGGAACATCGCCCTCATCGGCAGCTGGCAGAAGTATGGCGTTGATTTCACCGGGGGATCCCTGATTCAAGTACGGTTCGAACAAGCCATGACGGCCGGTGAGATCCGGGATGCTCTCGGGGGAGCCAACGCTCCTGAGATCGCCCGGATCGGCTCGGAAAACGACTTCACCATTCGGGCACCGGTGACGGAGGGGGTAAGCGTGGACGAGGTCCGGCAGGGGATCCAGGAGGAGCTCGGTGCGGCGTTTGGATCGGGGAGCTTCGAGGTCCTGGAGGCCGAGTTGGTGAGCGCGAAGGTCGGAGACGAGCTTCAGCGGAAGGCCGCTTTCGCCATCATCTTCTCCTTTTTCCTGACCCTGATCTACATCGCCATCCGCTTCGAGCTCCGGTTCGGCATCGCGGCCATCATCGCAACGGTCCACGACATTCTCCTGACCTTGGGTTTCCTCGCCCTCTTCCGGGTGGAGATCGCCCTCCCCACGGTCGCGGCGCTTCTGACCATCGTAGGGTACTCCCTGAACGATACCATCGTCGTGTTCGACCGGATCCGGGAAAACCTGAACAGGAAGGGTGGTCGCAAGGAAGACCCGGCAGGTTTGGTCAACCGGTCCATCAACGAGACCCTCCCTCGGACCGTCTTGACGTCCGGGACGACCCTGGCCGTGCTCCTCGCTCTGTTCTTCCTGGGTGGGACGGTGATCCGAGACTTCACCCTCGTCCTGATCCTGGGGGTCATGATCGGCACCTACTCCTCCATCTTCGTGGCCTCTCCGGCTCTCCTGGAAATCCAGAAGCGGTTCGGCACTGGGGATGAGAAGGAGAAAGAGAGGGCCCGGAGACGGCGGAAGAGCGCCTCCGCGCCGGTGTGACCGCGGACGGGCCGCCCCTCTCCGGGAGGGGCGGCCCGATGAGGTAGGGACCCCAGACAAACTTCCCTCACTGTCCAGAGCCCCCATGCTAGTCGACAGCCACTGCCACCTTACGGACGATCGCTTCGACGCGGATCGGGCCGATGTCCTCTTGCGGGCCAAGGGGGCGGGCGTGGAAGGGATCCTGAGCATCGCGTCGGACCGGGATGATGCAAAACGGGTCGCAGACCTGGTGACCGAGGGGTCTCGGAGGGAGGAATGGCCCTCCCTCTGGGGTACCGCCGGAATCCATCCCCACGAGGCCGAGGCGGCCAGGGAAGGGGATCTGGATGCCATCCGGCAGCATCTCGTATCCGAGCCCGGGCTCGTGGCAGTGGGAGAGACGGGTCTGGACTTCTTTTACGACCACTCCCCCCGAGAGCGGCAGGAGGAGCTGTTTCGAGGCCATCTTTCCATGGCCCGAGACCTCGATCTTCCGGTTGTGACTCACAGCCGGAGCGCAGATGAGCTGACCGGACGGATTCTGGAGGAATGGGGGCCAGAGGTACGTGGGGTGCTCCACTGTTTCACGGGCGGTCCGGAGCTCCTGGAGACGGCGGTGAAGGTGGGATGGATGGTGTCCTTCACGGGGATCATCACCTTCAAGAAGTACGATGGCGCAGAGCTGGTCCGATCTGTGCCCCGGGACAGGTTGATGGTGGAGACGGACGCTCCCTATCTGGCCCCGGTTCCCCAGAGGGGCAGGAGAAATGAGCCCGCCTTTGTGGGTCGCGTGGCCGAGTGCTTGGCGGAGATGCGTGGGGAGGCCCTTGAAGAGGTCCTCGAGTACTCCTACCGGAACGCATGTCGGTTCTTCGGGCTGAGGCAATGACCCGGCGCATCCACATTCTTCCGGATTCCGTGGCGAACCAGATCGCCGCTGGTGAGGTGGTGGAACGCCCTGCGTCGGTGGTGAAGGAGCTGGTGGAGAACGCCCTGGACGCTGGCGCTCGATCGGTTCAGGTCCTTTTGGACGGCGGGGGAAAGCAGCGGATCAGGGTCTCGGACGACGGCGTGGGAATGGGGAGGGAGGATGCCCTCCTTTCCTTGGACCGCCACGCCACCAGCAAGATCTCCAAGGCGGGCGATCTGTCCCTGATCTCTACCTTTGGGTTCCGTGGAGAGGCCCTACCCTCCATCGCCGCCGTGTCCCGGCTTTCTCTCGAGACCTCCGAAGGGGGCGACTCCGTTGGGACGGCTCTGCGGGTCGAAGGTGGGAAGATCCTGTCCGTGGATGCTTTTCCTCGTCAGGCCGGGACCACGATCGAGGTCCTGAACCTCTTCTTTAATGCCCCCGCAAGAAGGAAATTCCTGAAGACGGCCGCGGCTGAGACCAGAGCCGTCAACGATGTCCTGACCGGCCTGGCCCTGGCCAACCCCTCTGTGGGGTTCACCCTTACGTCCAAGGGTCGGACCCTGATGGACCTTCGCCCCGTGGACGATGTGGCCACCAGGATCTCGGACCTATGGGGCCAGGACTCGGCCTCCACCCTCTTGGCAGCTGCAGGGGAGGGGGCCGGCGTTGGGGTCCGGGGCCTGATTCAACGGCCGGATGCTGCAGGACCAGGGTTCAGGCGGGCTCACCTCTTCGTGAACGGGCGCCCCTTCAAGAGCCCGAGCCTGCTCCGGGCCGCGGACCGAGGATACCGGACCACGACCGGTGCAGGCCAAAGGCCCTGGCTCTTCCTTTATCTCCAGGTCACGGACGGCGGGGTCGACGTGAATGTTCATCCTGCCAAGCTGGAAGTACGGTTCCAGGAGCACGCCTGGGTCGAATCCCTGGTGGAGGAGACCGTGAGGGGGGCACTGAGCGGAGCGGAGAGTTCCGCTACCCTCGATTCACAACTGGCTCCGCCGGCCCTGGCCGTGCGGGAGCCTCCTCCGGGAAGCAGGGCCGAAGAGAAACCCGACGTACCCGGAAGTGTCTCGCAGATGGCCCTGTTCCTTTCGCGGGAGGAGGGGTCCCCGGAGGAGGCCGACGGGGGTGGAGAAGGTGACGAGAGGGTGGAGGCGCCTGTGGGACCGTCGGAAGCCGGTCGGCCCCGCCTCTGGCAAATCCACGACACCTACATCCTGGCGGAGACCCGGGAAGGTCTCCTCATCATCGACCAACACTCGGCCCATGAGAGAGTCCTCTTTCAACGGCTCATGTCCGGATTTGAGAAAGAGGGGCAGGAAAGCCAGCGGCTTCTCTTTCCCCTCACCCTCCGGCTTTCTCCCCCGGAGATGAAGCAGGTGGTCGACCTCCAGGGACTCCTGGCGAAGGCCGGCTTCGAGGTAGAGGAGTTCGGGGGAGACACGGTGATTCTCCAATCGGTGCCCAACCCCCATCGGTATTTCAACGCCGAGCGATGCTTCCGAGAGATGGTGGAGGAGCTCACCGAAGGATCGGACCTGGTGCGATCGGCCAAGAACCAGCATGAGCGAATCGCCATGACCTTTGCCTGCAAGGGGGCGGTGAAGGCTGGACAAAGACTGAGCCAGGAGGAGATGGCCGAGCTCTTCGATTCTCTTTTTGCGACCGAGCTTCCCTACCACGATGTCCATGGTCGGCCCACCATCGTTCGACTCGGTTCGGGGGAGCTGGAGCGGAAATTCGGCAGGCACTGATGGCTGCGCCGGCATTCCTTGCCATCGTCGGTCCCACGGCCTCCGGAAAGACGGGACTGTCCCTCGAGGTGGGCCCACGCATCGGCGGGGAGATCATCTCCATGGACTCCAGGCAGATCTACCGGGGCATGGACATCGGAACCGGTAAGGTAAGCCTCGAAGAGCGAGCGCTACTGCCTCATCATGGGTTGGATCTTCGGGATCCGTGTGAGCGCTATTCGGCGGGCCAATTCGCCAGAGATGCAAGGGCTTGGATCGACGAGATTCGGCACCGAGGGCGGACTCCGATCCTGGTGGGCGGGACCGGTTTTTTCCTGAAGGCCCTGACCCACCCCATGTTCCGGGAGCCGGAGTTGGACAGTGTGCGTTTGGAGCGCCTACGGATCTTCCTGAGTCAACTGTCACTCGAGGAGCTCTCCGGGTTCGCTCAGACCCTCGATCCCGAGAGGGTGGAGATCGCGGAAGGCGGGCGGCACCGGGCGACTCGGACCGTGGAAATTGCGCTCCTTACCGGAAGGCCCCTTTCATGGTGGCATCGGGAAAGTGAACCGGGGGAGCCTCCCTTGGAAGGTCTGATCGTGCTTTTGGACCCGCCGAGGGACCGGTTGTACGACCGGATCAATCGAAGGGTCGGGCAGATGATCGAGGAGGGCCTGATCTCCGAGGTGGAGGGCCTCCTCGCCGCGGGATACGGGCCCGAAGACCCGGGCATGACCGGGTCCGGGTACCGAGAGGCGGTCGAGTTTCTGGAAGGACGCCTTACCTTGGATGAGGCTACAGAGGAGATACGCCGCTCTCATCGGAAGTATGCCCGGCGGCAGGTTACCTGGTTCCGGCATCAGCTCCCGGCGGACATCGTCGTGTTGGACGGAGACGGGATGGAGGCGGCCGCGGGAGATCGAATCGTGGCCGAGTGGGACCGAACCGTAGGGAAGGGGACTGCATGAAAATCGGCATCACCTGCTATCCCACGTATGGAGGCTCCGGGGCCGTGGCCACCGAGCTGGGGCTGGATCTGGCCGAGCTGGGGCACGAAATCCACTTCATCTCCTATGCTCAGCCCTTCCGGTTGGAGCACTTTCGGGAGAGGATCTTCTTCCATGAGGTGGAGATGGACCATTACCCCCTCTTCGAGCATCCTCCCTACTCTCTAGCCTTGGCGGTGGCGATCCATGACGCGGCAAGGAACCAGGGTCTCGATCTGGTCCACGTTCATTACGCAATTCCCCATGCGACGTCGGCATGGGTCGCCGAGGAGATGCTCAAGGGGGAGCGGGACCTGAAGATCGTCACGACCCTTCATGGGACGGACATCACCCTTGTGGGCCTCCACCCCTCCTTCCAGGCTATCACGCAGTTCTCCATCCTCCAGTCCCACGGCCTCACGGCGGTTTCGGAGTTTCTGAAGGAACGGACGGTCGAGGACTTCGCCGTCCCGGGGGACCGGATTCGGGTGATCCCGAACTTCATCGATCCAAGGATCTTTCGGCGGGACAAAGAGCCCTGCCATCGGGCGACCCTGGCCCCCGAGGGCGAGAAGATCCTCATGCACATCTCCAATTTCCGTCCGGTGAAGAGGATCCCGGACGTGGTAGAAGTGTTCGCCCGGATCGACCGGGAGGTGCCCTCCCGCTTGATCATGGTAGGCGACGGTCCTGAAAGGCCCCGGGGCATGGAGAAGGCGCAGGAGCTTGGCGTCAGCGACAAGGTCCTGTTCCTGGGGAAACATCAATCGGTGGACGAGCTCCTGGCCTGTGCCGATCTCTTTCTACTGCCGAGCAAGAACGAATCGTTCGGGCTCGCGGCCCTCGAGGCCCTGGCCTGTGGAACCCCGGTGATCGCCTCCAACACGGGAGGGTTACCGGAGGTCATCGTCCCCGGGGAGACGGGCTTTCTTCATCCCCTGGGGGCCGTGGAAGAGATGGCGGAGTCAGGGATCTCCCTCCTCAAGGACCAGGACCGGTGGACCCGCTTCAGCAAGGCCGCCCGGGCCGACGCCGTGGAAAGGTTCTCGAACGATCGAATTGTGCCCATGTACGAAGATCTTTATCGATTCGTGGTGAATGGGGCCTGAGGCATGAGCCTTTTGGAAGCCATCGTCTTGGGACTCGTCCAGGGCCTTACAGAGTTCCTTCCGGTCTCCAGCTCCGGCCATCTGGTAATGGGCCAGGCCCTTTTGGACATCCAGCTCCCGGGAGTGGCCTTTGAAACGACAGTCCACGTGGCGACCCTCCTCTCCGTCCTTTTGGTCTTCCGAAAGAGACTAGGGTCTCTCGTGGTCGGCCTGGTTCGAGGCGATAGGGAGTCTTGGCGATACCTCGGGCTCCTGGTCCTTGCGACCATCCCGGCGGTGATCGTGGGTTTGGGAGCGCGAGTCGCCTTGGAGGCCCTCTTCGAAGCGCCCCACGTGGCAGGGATTGGGCTCCTGGTCACGGGTGGGTTCCTTTGGACGGCAAGGGGTGCGGTTGCCCGGGATCCGTCCAGTCCGCCTGGGGCCAGGGAAGCCATCCTCATGGGCCTGGCCCAGGCCTTCGCCATCATACCCGGGATTTCCAGATCGGGCGCTACGGTGGTCTCGGGGCTCTGGCTCGGCGTGGAGGCCGAGGAAGCAGCCACCTTCTCCTTCCTCATGGCCATCCCCGCCATCCTCGGAGCGGCCGTGCTCCAACTGGCCGATCTGGTGGCTGATCCCAGCGGGGCTGGAGCGGTGCCTGGCGGAGCGGTAGGGGCCCAAGGCGGTTTGGGAGGGGCCCCCTTGCTTCTCGGCGGTCTGGTGGCGGCCGTTGCCGGGGTCCTCGCCATCTGGACTTTTGTGGTCATGCTCCGGAAAAAGGCCTTCCACCGGTTCGCCCCCTATTGCTGGGCGGTTGGCCTTCTCTTCCTGGGGTTCCTTTTCTTCAAGGGCTGAGCCGTGAACGAAGATCCGAATCTTGTACGTCTGATCGATCTGGCTCTGGCGGAAGATGTGGGAGCAGGGGACTGGACCACGGAATGGACGGTGGATCCGGGAGCCGAAGGGAAGGCCGTAATCGTGGCCAAGGAGCCCCTGGTAGTATCGGGGATTGGTGCGGCATCGGCCGTGTTTCGGAAGGTAGATAGGGCCCTCCTCGTCACCGCGGAAGTCGACGAGGGTGCTGCCGTCGAACCCGAGGCCGTCGTCCTCCGGCTTGAAGGCTCACTGCGGGCGATCCTCATCGGGGAACGGGTGGCCATGAACTTCCTTGGCCATCTCTCCGGAATCGCCACCCTCACCCGAGAGTACGCAGATGCGGTGGCCGGAACAGGGGCCCGAATCATGGACACGAGGAAGACAACACCGGGTTGGCGGATGCTGGAAAAGGCCGCGGTCCGAGCTGGGGGCGGGGAGAATCACCGCTTTGGCCTCCACGACATGATCCTCGTAAAGGACAATCACTTGGTGGCTGCAGGAGGAGTCCGAAGGGCGGTGGAAAAGGTCAGGGACGCGAACCGGGCCGGTCTGAAGGTGGAGGTGGAGGTGACCACCCTCGATCAGCTCGACGAGGTGCTTCCTTTGGGGCTCGACCGTATCCTCCTGGACAACATGGACCCGGGAACCATGGAAGAGGCGGTGAAGCGGATCCGGCTTCTGGGGCCTGACCGGCCCCTGGTGGAGGCGTCCGGAAACATGAGTCTCTCCTCCGTGGGTAGGGTGGCCGAGACGGGTGTGGACCTCATCAGCGTCGGCGCCCTGACACATTCTGCTCCCTCGGCAGATCTTTCTCTCAGGGTGCTTAGCAGTTCAATGAACCTAAGGAACAGCAAACGTTAGGGTTACGGGCATGCAACTAGTTGTGGACATCGGCAATACCGAGACGGTCCTGGGCCTCATGGACTCTGCCGTGGGGGAGGTCAAACACCATTGGCGGCTCACTACCGGTACCGCCCGAACGGCCGACGAGTTCGATCACATGGTCCATTCCCTCCTGTCCAGGAAAGGGGTGGACGCCGCGAAATTGGATCGTGCGGTCCTGGGCTCCGTGGTCCCGTCCATCAACGGCCGCGTGCGGGCTGCGTTGGAGGGACTGATCTCCGGGCCCGTGTTTTTGGTCGAGCCAGGCGCCGATCTTCCCGTGACACTGGATGTGGAAGAACCGCAGACCGTGGGGGCGGACCGGATCGTGAATACCCTGGCGGCGAAGGTCCTCTTCAAAAGGGACACCATCGTCGTGGACCTGGGAACCGCGACCACGTTCGACTGCATCACGGCGGACGGTGTGTTCATGGGTGGGGTCATTGCACCAGGGGTTCAGGTTGGAATGGAGTGGCTGGGGATGCGGGCGGCCAAGCTCCCGCGAGTCCAGTTCCGCCCTCCTGATCGAGTCATCGGCCGGCGGACCGAGACCTGCATGGAAAGTGGGGTCTTTTTCTCCACGGTCGACGCAATCGATGGGCTGGTTGGACGGATCCAGCGTGAGTGGGAACGGCCCGACGCCCTGGTCGTCGCTACAGGCGGATACGCGGAGCTCATGGCGCGGTACTGTAATTCCGTTTCGAAAGTTGAGCCGTTTTTGACCCTCAAAGGCCTCTACTTCGCAGGGGACTATCTGGCTGCAGAGCGTTAACGTCCCAGGTCCCGACCGTAACGTCGGATCCAGCGGTTGGACCAACCCCAAAGTTTGGATTGGGCGGCGATGGAGCGCACCTCTGCCCGGTCCAGCTTCACTTCCGATATCAACACGTCCTGGTTCCCGCGCGACAGAGCCACCGTTCGTACCCCGAAGAAAAATGGCAGAAGGCAGAAGTACCTCATCTTCGCCTGAAACCGAGGGAGGAGTGTGATGTACCGCTCGGCCGCCTCGAAGTGGCGGGAGGCCTTATCCAGGAGATGATCGAGGGTCCGAAGGGCTAGGTCCTGGTTGGCCTCGGCGAGAAAGGCCTCGCCCGAGTGAACCGATTCAGGCAGGAGATCCCTCGGGACGAAGAACCATCCTCGCTGGATGTCGGACGGAATGCCGCGAACGATGTTCACCGTTTGGAGGGCCAGCCCGAACTCCCGTCCCAGGGCTGTCATCTCCTCTTGCTCCCCGGCCACCCTGGGGGACACCCGGGCGAAGAGGTCGGTGATCAGATATCCCACCCGGCCGGCCACTTCGTGCATGTAGTCGTCCAAATCCGACTCGTCGTGGATGACCGGGCCTCGCCTGACCCAGCGTGCCATGCCCAGTGTAGAGTCCCGGGTGTGTTTGCGAATGGCCTGCTGGGCCGGGGTAGAGAGGCCCTGAAGAGCGTGGATGATGGCCGAGGCGTGGTGCGCCGCCATGGCGTCCGGCGACGGATCTCTCGTCGACCCCAGGTGCTCCAGAAGTTCCCGTGGTGGTGGACTCCCTTCCAACACCTGGGCCCAGGAGTCCAGAAGACCCCCCTTTTCTTCCGGATGCAACGTGGTGTTGTCCTCCAGGTAGTCGGAGACTCGGAGGATGAGATAGGCGATGCGCATCTCGTCCCGAAGGGGGCGGGGAAGTCCCTCGATCCCTATGGCGAAGGTTCGGCTCGTGGCCCGGAGGACTTCTTCGAGGGTCGGCATCGGTGTTCAGGTATTCTTCGGGAAAGTGGAGCCCAGACCATTTTAGGGACGGGGTGCCTCTTCCGGAAGGAGCACCCCTTTTGGGCCCGTTTTGCCATTGACTCTTTTGAAGGCAAAACTATATTTCTTTCGTCTTTGTTAGCACTCCACCTATCCGAGTGCTAACGGATAAGAAACCCAATAATTTCAGTAGTCTTTTCAACGCGGAGGTATCGGAATGGCAAAAGCCAAGGACAAGATCCAGCCCCTGGCGGATCGGGTCGTCGTGCAGGCCTTGGAGGACACGGAACAGATGCGGGG